>JAFOOW010000061.1 GCA_017425305.1 Peptostreptococcaceae bacterium
GTGAAAACATATATATTGAAGGAATAAATGTTTCTGGAATGACAATTGATGAAGCTAAAAAAAGTATAGATAATAAATATATTTATAAGCCATTAAAAATTAAATATGAAGATAAGGTATTTACTATAAATTCATCAGATATAGATTTTAAATATAATACAGATGAAGTTGTTAAAGAAGCCTATAATTACAATAAAACTAACTCATACTTTGAAAATATAAAAAGATTTATAGAATTAAAAAAAGGTAATTCTAAACAATTTAATATATTAGCTTTATACAATGAAAATAAATTAAATAATTTTGTAGAATCTATATCAAAAGAAATTAATCGAGATGTAGTAAATGCTAAATTATACATTTCTGACTCAGGAGCTATGAGTAAAAAATACTCTCAAGTTGGAAAAGAAGTTGATACAAGTAAAACTATAGATTTAATAAAACAAGCTTTAGATAAAAAAGATTTTACAGAAGTTAATTTAGTGGTTAAAGAAATTCAACCTACAACAAGTACAGAAATGATAAATAAGGTTAATTCTGTTTTAGCTACACATACCACAAATTATAAAACTTCTTCAGAAGGAAGAGCTTACAATATAGTTAAAGCATCTAATAGTACGAGTGATATATTACTAATGCCAGGTGAAGAATTTTCATACAACTCACTTACAGGAACTAGGAGTAAAGCTAATGGATATAAGGAAGCACCTGTAATAGTAAATGGAAAATTAGAAGACGGAATTGGTGGAGGAGTATGTCAGGTATCGACTACTATATATAATGCGGCATTATATTCAGGGTTAGATATAACCCAAGTAAAAAATCATTCTTTACCATCTACATATGCTGATATGGGTAAGGATGCAACTGTAGTAAATGGATATATAGACCTAAAGTTTAAAAATCCATATGATTATCCTATATATATAAAGAATACAACACATAATGGGAACATAACTTCTACTATATATGGGAGCTCACTAAATAAAAATAATATAAAAATTAGAACAGAAAAATCTCAATTAGGAGATAAAGATATAGTAAAAACATATAGAGAAACTATAAACTCTTCAGGAAATATAATTAATACGGAATTTATAGCAACTAGCGTATATAAACGTAAATAAAAGAGACTTAAAATTTAAGTCTCTTTTATTATTTTACAATATTTACAATATATTGAAACTATATTAAAGCAAATAATAAATTTGTATGACTACACTAAAAATAATAAAACTAAAACACTGAAAACTTATAAAAATACTGTGGAGTCATACAATACTTTATATAAAACTATCTAAAAAATGAAAAAATTGTTATAATATATAATTACTAGATAATATATAGGGGGTAAGCTAGTTGATATATGTAGCAAACAGATATGAGATATTACATGAGATAGGTAGAGGATATAGGTGTTCTTTATTTAAGTCAAAAGATATGTATAATGGACAAGATGTTATTGTGAGTATAATGGATGATGATGTAAATATAAGTAAAAAATTTATATCTAATTTAATAGATGAAAGTACAGTAATAAATGAAATAGACTCCCCATATATTCTTAGTATAAATGATGTTGGAATTCATGAACTTGAAAATGGATATAAGGCTTACTACACAGTAAGTGATTATATTGAAGGTAACACGCTAGAAGAGCTTACAGTGCATCATGGTTTAAGTTTAGAAGAAACAACTTTTATTTTTAGACAAATATTAAGTGGATTGGAAGTGGCACATAATTATGATATATATCATGGTTATCTTAGGCCAAATAATATTATTATAGATGAAGGATATAATGTTAAAATTTGTAATTTAGGAATCATAAAATCTAATAATAGTATATTTAATAATAGTATAAACATTATATCAAAAGATTTAACATATCTTTCTCCACAACAGATATGTCTAGGATATAGTGATAAAAGTAGTGATTTCTTTTCTCTAGGTATAATACTATTTGAGCTTATTTTTAATCAATATCCCTTTGAAATAAAAGAAGATAAAGATGAAATGTTAAAAATAATAGATAAAGGAGTCAATTGGAGAAACTTTAATACTGAAGATGTTCCAACCAAATTAATACATATAATCAATAAACTTTTAAGTAGAAGTAATAAGTACAAAACACCTAAAGAAGTTATAATTGATTTAAGTGAATATATGTATGAGATAGATTCTATACAAGAAGAACTTGAGTCTAACTATGAGCTTACAAATTTAGAAGAAGACTATACATATAGAAAAAGAAAAACTATAAGACCTATTGTAATAGGTGGAGCAATAACTTTAGGAGCAATATTATTACTAGCAATAATATAATTATATGATTTAAAAAGAGACTATTTAATATAGTCTCTTTTTGTATAAAAAAATACATAATATTAAAACTAATATATACAACAATATATTGGAGGATATATATGACATATATATGGAGAGATTCTTTAATAGAGTATAAAAAAGAAAATAGTTTTAAAGAATATAGAAATTGTGTATTTACAAATGAATCATTAAGAAATACAGAAATATCAAAAATTATAAAAGAAAATATAAACATAGATTTTTCAAATAGTGTTTTTGAAGATGATATAGTATTTGATAACTATAAGTTTTATGGAGATATAATATTTGATAATACTAAATTTAAAAAAAGCGTATCATTTAATAATTGTATTTTTAATGGTGATTGCATATTTGTGAATGTAGTATTTAATGAAATAAGCAATAATAAAGAAATGTTTATCAATTCAGAGGTTAATGGACAACATTTCGTACTAAAAAATATAAAAAATATGCCTAGACTTGATGGAATTAAATTTAGTAGTTGTAGTAAGGTTATTTTAGAAAATTTAAGTTTTGATGAAGAACATTACGAAGAAGCTAAGTTAATATATAGAATTGGTAGAAACCAAGCTAATATAATTGGAGATTATGAAAGAATTGGAGATTATTATTACTCAGAGAGATACTATGGAGGAAAAACTATAAAAAGAAAAAAGTTTAAGTCAACAATAGATTATTTGAGTAGTAAATTTTTTGACTTACTATCTAAATATACTATAGGTTATGGAGAAAAACCTTTTAATATATTTATAATTTCTTTTCTTATAATTAGTATATTTGCTTTTTTATATATGATCACTGGTTTACAAAGTTTGAATAATACGAGTATTAGTATAAGTGAAAATAATTTTTTAAAAAACTACATAGATGCATGGTATTTTAGTATGGTTACATTTACTACTGTAGGATATGGAGATATGATAGTAGAAACTTATACAGGAAAAATATTAGTTAGTATAGAGGTTTTTTTAGGAGTTACAATGGCTGCATCTTGGGCATCTGTAATTATAAAAAAAATGTCTAGATAAATTAGTAAATAATTGCTAGATATATATTTAAAATAAAATGTTAAAAATTAAGGTATACTTATTAATTCAAGAAGGTGAAATAATGAAACAAGGAGTAAAGAAGTTTGTATCAATGTTAGTAATATTAGCAGCTATAACTCCAACAGTTGCATATGCTAAACCACAGGAAGTAGATAAGTATTCACAATCATCTATACTAATGGATCAAGATACAGGTAGAGTTTTGTATAGCAAAAACCCAGATGAAAAAAGACCTTTAGCTAGTTTAAGTAAGATGATGACATTTTTAATAGCTATAGAATCAATTGAAAATAATGAAGTTAAAGCAAATGATAAAGTAAAAATAACTAAAAAGATGTCATCTGTAAAAGGATCAAGCTATCATTTAAAAGAAAATGAAGAAGTTCCTTTAATAGAACTTATGAAAGGACTTATGATAGTGTCTGGAAATGATGCAGCAGTAGCTATAGCAACTCATATATCTGGGGATGTAGATAGTTTTGTTAAGGTTATGAATGAAAAGTGTAAGGAAATAGGAATGACAAGTACTAACTTTGTAAATCCACATGGACTTCCTATATATGACATAAATAACCCTAAAGCACAACCTAAACAAAATATATCAACAGCTAGAGATATAGCTATTCTAGGTAAGTACATGTTTGATAACTATGAAAAACAAGTAACTGCTGTAACTGATATGGTGACATACTCTAATCCAAGTAGAGGATTTGAAAAAAATAATACAAATCCTTTATTAAGAATATTACCTGAAGTAGATGGAATTAAAACTGGCTATACAGGTAATGCAGGATACTGTTTATCATTTTCCATGAATGTGAAAAAAGAAAATGATGAAAGAAAGTATAGGGTAATTGGAGTAACTCTAGGAGCTAACCATAAGGATAAAAGATTATCAGCTGCATTAGCAATGCTTAAGTATGGTAAAAATGATTATCATACTAAAAAAGTAATAAATAAGGATGAACTTATTGGCAAAAAGTATATTAAAGGTCTAGAAGAATTAGAGGTAGAATTAAGAACAAATAAAGAACTATATACTATTATAAAAAATGAAGAAAATATAAATACTCAAATGACACTAAAAGAAATATCATATCCTATAAAAAAGGGTGATGTATTAGGTGTAATTAAATATTATACAGATAGTGGTGAGATTTTAGGAAGTATTGATATTGTAAGCAGTAAAGATGTAGATAATGCTTCTTTAATAACTAAAATAAAAATGTTATTTTCAAACTAATATAGATAGAGCTATACTAGCTCTATCTATAAATATGCACATTTAAAATTTAATAGTATAATTGAATAAATTAGATTAAAAAGGTAATAACTATCTATGAGTAATAATACATATTGGGAATAAATGTAGAACATATAAAAGTTATAAAAAATATTGTAATTTATAAAAACCTATGATATACTAACTGAGGTAAAAAAATAAAAATAACGCACGACTTTGTGATTTCTAAAAGGTGCCTAAAAGGTTTTTTAGAAAGATGATCAAGTCGGAGGTAAAACCAAGGAGGTAGCAAATGTCAGTAATATCAATGAAACAATTATTAGAAGCTGGTGTTCACTTCGGACATCAAACTAGAAGATGGAACCCTAAGATGGCTCAATACATCTTCACAGAAAGAAACGGAATATATATAATAGACTTACAAAAGACTGTTAAGAAAGTTGAAGAAGCTTACAAGTTCACTAAGGAAATAGCTGAAACTGGAAAGCCAATATTATTCGTAGGTACTAAGAAGCAAGCTCAAGAAGCTATAAAAGAAGAAGCTGAAAGATGTGGAATGTTCTACGTTAACGAAAGATGGTTAGGTGGAATGTTAACAAACCACAAAACTATAAAGACTAGAATAGAAAAATTAAGAAAATTAGAAAAGATGGAAGAAGAAGGTACATTCAACGTTCTTCCTAAGAAAGAAGTTATAAAGTTAAGAGCAGAAAAAGAAAAATTAGAGAAATACTTAAACGGAATAAAAGACATGCCTGAATTACCAGGAGCTATATTCGTAGTAGATCCAAGAAAAGAAAACATAGCTATACAAGAAGCTCACAGATTAGGTATACCAGTAATAGGTATAGTTGATACTAACTGTGACCCTGAGCAATTAGACTTTGCTATACCAGGTAACGATGATGCTATAAGAGCTGTTAAGTTAATAACTGGAGCAATGGCTACTGCTATAATAGAAGGAAGACAAGCTATAGCTGACGAAGTTGCTGAAGAAGCTGCTGAAGATCAAGAATAATAAAATAATATAATGGTAAGGGGGTATTCCCTTACCATTAGTAATATATAGGAGGTAAATAAAATGGCTATAACTGCACAAATGGTTAAAGAGTTAAGAGAAAAAACTGGCGCTGGTATGATGGATTGTAAGAAAGCTTTACAAGAAGCTGACGGATGCATGGACAGAGCTGTAGATATATTAAGAGAAAAAGGCTTATCAAAAGCTGCTAAGAAAGCTGATAGAATAGCTGCAGAAGGATTAGTTGCAATAGAAATGAACGCTGATAATACAGTTGCTTCTATAGTAGAAGTAAACTCAGAAACAGATTTCGTTGCTAAGAACGAAGATTTCAAAACTTTCGTTAAGGATGCAGCTGAAATGGCTTTAGCTACAACTAAAGAAGATGTAGAAGGATTATTAGCTGATACTCACAAAGAAGGAATAGCTTTATCTGAAGTATTAAATAACAGAGTTGCTACAATAGGAGAAAAGTTAGAATTAAGAAGATTCGCTAAAATAACTACAAACGGACAAGTTGCTGGATACATCCACGGTGGAGGTAAAATAGGTGTTTTAGTTGAATTAGAAACAGAAGCTAGAGATGCTGAAGTAATAGCTATGGGAAGAGATATAGCAATGCAAGTTGCAGCTATGAACCCTAAGTATGTTTCTAAAGATGACGTAGATCAAGAATACATAGCTCACGAAACAGAAATATTAACTCAACAAGCTTTAAACGAAGGAAAGCCAGCTAACATAGTTGAGAAAATGATAAAAGGTAGATTAGAAAAGCAATTAAAAGAAGTTTGCTTAGTTGAACAAACTTTCGTTAAAAACCCAGACTTAACAATAAAGCAATTAATAGCTGACGTTGCTAAAAAAGTAGGTTCTGAAATAAAAGTTGCTAGAGTTGTAAGATTCGAAGTTGGTGAAGGTATAGAAAAGAAAGAAGAAAACTTTGCTGAAGAAGTTGCTAAGCAACTTAAGTAATTAACCAAAAGAGAACACTACGGTGTTCTCTTTTTTAAAAATATAAATTGGGAGGATTTCAAATGACAAAGCCGATGTACAAAAGAGTACTATTAAAGTTAAGTGGAGAAGCACTATCTGGAGATAGAGGATTTGGTATAAATAATGATGTTGTTAATGAAATCGCAGAAGCTATAAACCAAATACAATCTAGAGGTGTAGAAGTAGCTGTAGTTGTTGGTGGAGGTAACTTCTGGAGAGGAAGAACATCAGAAGGAATGGACAGAACAACTGCTGACTATATAGGAATGCTAGCTACAGTTATGAATGCTATGGCATTACAAGATGCACTTGAGAATATAGGAGTTTTAACAAGAGTTCAAACTGCTATAGAAATGAGACAAATAGCAGAACCTTATATAAGAAGAAAAGCTGTTAGACACTTAGAAAAAGAAAGAGTTGTTATATTCGGAGCAGGAACAGGAAATCCTTACTTCTCAACAGATACAGCAGCTGCACTTCGTGCTGCAGAAATGGAAGCAGAAGTAATATTACTAGCTAAAAATGTTGATGCTGTATATGATAAAGATCCAAAAGTACATAGTGATGCTAAAAAATTCACAGAATTAAGTTATATAGAAGTTTTACAAAAGGAACTTAAAGTTATGGACTCTACTGCTACATCTTTATGTATGGATAATAAAATACCAATAAAGGTATTTGAACTTTCAACAGAGAATATAATAAAAGCAGTTATGGGAGAAAATATAGGTACTACTGTAAAATAATTAATATTTCTAAGGAGGAAGTAAAATGAGCGCACAAGTTAAGAAGCAATTAGAAGAAAAAATGGCTAGAACAATAGAAGCACTTAAGTCAGAATTTACTACTATAAGAGCAGGTAGAGCTAATGCTCAAATGCTTGATAAAATAAGAGTTGATTACTATGGAACTCCAACTCCAATAAACCAAGTAGGAGCTATATCTGTTCCAGAACCAAGAACATTAATGATAAACCCATGGGATAAAACTGCTATGAGTGAAATAGAAAAAGCTATAAGAAACTCAGATTTAGGATTAAACCCAACTAACGATGGTCAAGTTATAAGAATATCTGTACCAGCATTAACAGAAGAAAGAAGAAAAGAATTAGCTAAGCAAGCTAGTAAGGTTGCTGAAGAGTTTAAAGTTAGATTAAGAAATGAAAGAAGAGATGCTAACGATAAGCTTAAAAAGATGGAAAAAGAAGGCGAAATAACTGAAGACGATTTAAAGAAATCTCAAGATGAAGTTCAAAAAATAACTGATAAGTTCATAAAAGATGTAGATGCTTTATTAAAAGCAAAAGAACAAGATATAATGGCGGTATAATAGTGAATAACTATTATAAACTATTAGGACTTCATACTGATGAGGTAGTAGATTTCTTTAAAAAAGGAAATAAAAACTATAAAATCACTACTATTAAAGGATATAAAGATCAAGATAAACTTGTTATACCTAAGGTAGTTAAGATAGTTGAAAAAGATAGTAATATAGAAATCATACAAACATATTTTTCTGACTCCTTAATATAGGAGTCAGAAAATTTTATTGGGAGGTAATTTTATATGGATAAAAATCTTATAGACAACATAGACTTAAGTAACATACCTACTCATATAGCAATAATAATGGACGGAAATGGTAGATGGGCAAAAGAAAGATTACTTCCTAGAACACTTGGTCATAAAGCAGGAGTTGAAGCTATAAGGTCTGTTATAAAAGAAGGTTCTAATCTTGGAGTTAAACATATAACTTTATATGCTTTTTCAACTGAAAACTGGAAAAGACCAAAGCTTGAAGTTGAAGCTTTAATGAACTTACTAAATACATACTTAAAAAAAGAATTAAAAGAATTACATGAAAATAATGTGAAAATAACTACTATAGGTGATATAGAGGTGTTACCAATTAAGTCTCTAGAAGCCGTAAACAATGCAATAAATACAACAAAAGATAATACAGGACTGAATTTAAATATAGCATTAAACTATGGAAGTAGAAATGATATAAAAAATGCAGTTATAGATATAGTAAAAAATTGTAAAAGTGGTAAAATAGATATAGAAGATATTAATGAAGATATGATATCAAATTATTTAAGCACAAAGTCTATACCAGATCCAGATTTAATAATAAGAACTAGTGGAGAACAAAGAATTAGTAACTTCTTATTATGGGAGCTTGCTTATTCTGAATTCTACTTTACAGATGTATATTGGCCTGATTTTAATGAAGAAGAATTAAGAAAAGCAATATATGTTTATCAAAGTAGAGATAGAAGGTTTGGTGGACTTAAGTAAGGAGATTACTTTATGGTTACAAGAATCATTGCAGCATTAGCTTTAGTACCATTATTTTTCTTTATAGTATATGGGGGCTTACCACTGTATATTGCAGAGCTTATTGTAGGAATAATAGGGTTAGATGAATTTTACAAAGCGTTTAAATCAAAGGATGTAAAACCTATAAGTATTTTGGGGTTTATATTTGCTATATATTTACCTTTAAAAAATACATTTAATTTAGTAGGAGAATATACATATATAACTATATTTATTTTATTTTTAATAGGTATAGGTTATTTATTAGCTAGCAAAAGAAATATTATTGATTTTGCAGTAACATTTATAGGAATATTTTATGTAAATATATTCTTAGATTACATAATACTAACATTAAACAATTATGAATTAGGTAAAGTTTACGTTTGGTTAATATTCATAATATCATTTGCAACAGATACATTTGCATACTTTAGTGGGTATTTACTTGGAAAGCATAAGCTTATACCTAGTATAAGTCCTAAAAAGACCATAGAAGGAAGCATAGGTGGAATACTAGGTTCTATTATATGTTGTATGGTTTTTGGGTACATATTTAAGTTTGATATGATGCATATGATAGTAATTGGAGGCTTAGGAAGTGTTATAGCTCAATTGGGAGATTTATTTGCATCATCTATAAAAAGATATGTAGGGATTAAAGACTATGGAAAATTAATACCAGGACATGGTGGTATATTAGATAGATTTGATAGTGTTATATTAGTAGCACCGTTTGTATACTATGCAATATTTTTATTTATGTAGGCTTCAGATATTCTGAAGCTTTAACTATATAGTATGAATTTTAGCAAAAAGGGAGCAAGAAATATATGAAAAAAATATCAATATTAGGTTCAACAGGTTCAATAGGAACACAAACATTAGATGTTGTTAGAGCAAATAGAGATAAGTTTGAAGTAGTAGCAATATCTGCTAATAGTAGTATAAACTTATTATTAGAACAAATAAAAGAATTTAGACCTAAATATGTAGCGGTATATAATGAAGCAAGTGCAAAAGCACTAAAAGAAATGATACCAAGTGATATAAATATAGAGGTATTAAGTGGAATGGAAGGCTTAGTAGCTATTTCTTCATTAGATGAAATAGATGTTTTACTAACTGCTATAGTGGGTATGATAGGTTTAGTACCGACATTAGAAGCTATTAAAAAAGGTAAAACTATAGCACTTGCAAATAAGGAAACATTAGTTACTGCAGGTCAATTAGTTATGGAAGAAGCTAAGAAGAATAATGTAAAAATACTTCCAGTAGATAGTGAACATAGTGCTATATTCCAATGTCTAAATGGTGAAAATAATAAAGAAATTGAAAGTTTAATATTAACTGCATCAGGTGGACCATTTAGAGGTAAAACTAAAAGTCAATTATTAAATGTAACAAAAAATGAGGCTTTAAAACATCCTAACTGGAGTATGGGAAGAAAAATAAGTATAGATTCATCTACACTTATGAATAAGGGATTAGAAGTTATAGAGGCAAAGTGGTTGTTTGATGTTAATACTGATAAAATAGATGTTGTAGTACATCCTCAAAGTATAATACATTCTATGGTTCAGTTTGTAGATAGCTCTATAATTGCACAAATGGGATGTCCAGATATGAAACTTCCTATACAATATGCACTAACTTATCCAGATAGAATATTAAATGATTTTGAAAGATTAGATTTCTCTAAATTAACTAGTTTAACTTTTGAAAAACCAGATTTAGAAACATTCCCATGTTTAAAGCTTGCATATGATAGTTCAAATATGGGAGGAACTTATTCTGCAGTTTTAAATGCAGCAAATGAAGTTTTAGTTAATGAATTTTTAGAGGATAAAATTGGATTCTATGACATACCATATTACATAGAAAAAACATTAGATGCTCACAAAAGTATAAGCAAGCCTTCATTAGAAGAAATATTACATATAGATAAATGGAGTAGAGATTTCGTAAAAGAATGTATAAAATAGGGTGGTGAAGTTATGAATATATTAACTATATTAGTAGCTATATTAGCTTTTGGTTTAATTGTATTCATTCATGAGTTAGGGCATTTTCTTTTTGCTAAAAAAGCAGGGGTTAGAATTCATGAATTTGCTATAGGTATGGGACCTAAGATATATGGATTTAAAAAAGGAGAAACAATATACACTATAAGATTATTACCTTTAGGTGGTTATGTAGCTATGGAAGGTGAAGATGGAGATTCTAAGGATCCTAGAGCTTTTGGAAATAAAACTATATTACAAAGAGCTAGTATACTTTTTGCAGGTCCATTCTTTAATATAATACTTACATTTATAATACTAATACCAGTATTTATATTTATGGGAAGTCCAAGTACAACATTAAGAGAAGTAATAGATAATTCTCCAGCGCAAGTTGCAGGTTTACAAGCAGGAGACACTATAAAGTCTATTAATGGAGAAAAAATAAAGAATTGGAATGACTTAAGTCAATATATAAACAATTCAAATGGTGAAGAATTAAAAATAAAAATAGATAGAAATGGTTCAACTCAAGAAATAAATGTTAAACCTGAATCAAAAGAAGGTAATTATGTAATAGGGATTTATCCTAAAAATGAAAAAAATATTGTAGGCGCATTTTCTAATGCTATAAAAACTACAATAAGTATGATTGTACAAATGATTACATTCTTAGTTCAACTAGTTACAGGAACAGTTCCAGGTGGAATAGAAGGTTCTGTTTCAGGTCCTATTGGAGTTATAAGTATTGTAGCAGATGCAACAAAGGCAGGACTTATAAATGTTCTATACTTAGCATCAGTAATAAGTTTAAACTTAGGAGTATTAAATTTATTACCAATACCAGCTCTTGATGGAGGAAGATTATTCTTCTTAGCAATAGAGTTTATCAGAGGTGGAAAGAAAATAGACCCTAACAAAGAGGGAATGATAAATATGATAGGATTTTCAGCATTGATGCTATTTATGTTATTTATAACTTATAAGGATATAGTTAAACTTATAGGAATGTAAATTAAGTAAAAGTGAAGGTGAGACTATGAGTTACAAAAGAAGAATGTGTAGGGAAGTTAGTGTAGGAAATGTAAAGATAGGTGGTAACAATCCTATATCAATACAATCTATGACTAATACAGACACAAGAGATGCTAAGGCTACTATAGCCCAAATTAAGCGCTTAGAAGATGTTGGATGTGAAATTGTAAGAGTTGCAGTTCCGGATATGGAAGCAGCTAAAAATATAGGTGAAATAAAAAGAAATGTAAACATACCTGTAATAGCAGATATTCACTTTGACTATAGGTTAGCTCTTGAAGCTATAGAGCAAGGTGTTGATGGAGTTAGAATAAATCCAGGAAACATAGGAGATATAGAAAGAGTAAAATTAATAGTTAACAAATGTAAAGAAAGAAATCTAAAAATAAGAATAGGTGTAAATGGTGGTTCTTTAGAAAAAGAATTATTAGAAAAGTATGGCTCTGCAACACCAGAAGCTTTAGTAGAAAGTGCTTTAAATCATGTTAAAATTCTTGAAGATTTAGATTTTTACAATATAGTAATATCACTTAAATCATCAGATATATATAAGACTTTAGATGCTTATGAACTAATATCTAAAAAAGTAGATTATCCACTTCATATAGGTATAACTGAATCTGGAAGTATAAAAAGAGGAACGATAAAATCTTCTATAGGTGTGGGAGCTTTATTACTAAAAGGTATAGGAGATACTATGAGAATATCTCTTACAGGAGACCCAACTGAAGAGGTATTAGTAGGAAAAGAAATACTAAGAAGTCTAGACTTATTAAATGATAGAATAAAAGTTATATCATGTCCTACATGTGGAAGATGTAATATAGACCTTATAAGTGTTGTTAATGAGGTTGAAGAAAAAATTAACCATATGGAAAAAGACATAACTGTAGCTATAATGGGATGTGCAGTTAATGGACCAGGAGAAGCTAAAGAAGCGGATATAGGTATAGCTGGTGGTAAAGGTGAAGGATTACTATTTAAAAAAGGTGAAATAGTTAGAAAAATAAAAGGAAATAATTTAGTTGAAGAATTACTAGAAGAGATAAATAAATATTAATATATAAGGATGTTTAAAATCTATTAAGTAGATTTAAGCATCCTTTTTTATGTAAATCAATATTTAGTTAATAATATACAGTCATACATCTAGACAAACAAACAAGAATAATATTTTGATAAGTGGAAAAAGTAATTAATAGGTTATAAGAGAATTTTATAAAGGAGAACAATATTATGGAAAATAAAACTACTATAATACAGAGTTCTTTAGGTTCAGTATTTTCTGTGTTTAGTGAAGATGAGTTAAAAAAAGCTACAGATAAAGGGAAAAGAATAGTAGCTATAGCTGGAAAAATAAATAATCCTGGTATTATAGAAGTTCCAGAGCATGCAACATTACAAGATATAATAAATCTTGCTGGTGGAATACTTAATAATAGTAAGTTTAAAGCTGCTCAGCTAGGTATACCATTTGGAGGTTTTATAACTTCTGAAAGGCTAGATGAAGAATTAGATTTTGATTTATTTGATGAGCATACTAGTAGAAATATTATTATATTATCTCAAGAAGACTGTATAGTACAGTATGCCAAATTCTACATAGATTTTTTACTTGGAAAAATGAGAAATGATAAATATAGAAAATATAAGGCTGTACAAGATGAAATTATAAAAATGTGGAGAATTTTAGACAGAATAGGTAAAGGAAGATCTAATATGAGAGACATATTCTCATTAAGAAGCCTAGCTATTACAGTAAAAAATACTTTAAATCAAAAACATAACATAATGCAAGATATAATACATAATTTTTATGAAGAAATAGAAGAACATATAGAGGAAGGAAAGTGTTACACGTCTCAATGTAATCATCTTATAAAATTAACAATAACTGAAAAGTGTATAGGATGTGGAGCTTGTGAAAGAGTATGTCCAGTGGATTGCATAAGCGGAGAAAGAAAGCAACAGCATTATATTGATTATAATAGATGTACACATTGTGGCCAATGTGTATCAGTATGTCCAGTAGATGCTATAACAGCAGGAGATAATACTTTTAAATTCCTTAGAGATTTAGCAACTCCTAATAAAATCGTAATAACTCAAATGGCACCTGCTATAAGAGTTGCTATAGGAGAGGCATTTGGATTTGAACCTGGAGTAAATGTTGAAAATAAAATATCTGCAGCACTTAGAAAACTAGGTGTAGATTATGTATTTGATACAACATGGGCAGCAGACTTAACAATTATGGAAGAAGCAGCTGAATTCCAAGATAGGCTAGAAAGATACTTTAAGGGTGATACAGATGTAAAACTACCTATACTAACATCTTGCTGTCCGGCATGGGTTAAATTTATAGAGCAAAACTATGCAGATATGTTAGATGTACCATCTAGTGCTAAATCACCTATGCAGATGTTTGCTACAGTAGCAAAAGATTTATGGGCAAAGGAAATGGGATTTGATAGAGAAAATATAGCTTCAGTTGCAATAATGCCATGTATAGCTAAAAAGTATGAAGCATCTAGACCTGAGTTTTCAAAAGACCTTAATTATGATGTAGATTATGTAATAACAACAAGAGAGCTTATAGAATTATTTAGAGAGTCAGGGATAGATTTAAATGAAATAGAGGATGAACCTATAGACCAAGTTTTAGGAGAATATACTGGTGCAGGTATAATATTTGGACGAACTGGTGGAGTAATAGAAGCTGCTAGTAGAACAGCAGTTGAAAGTATGACAGGCTTAAGGCTTGATAATATAGAGTTTGAAGCTTTAAGAGGATGGGATGGATTTAGAGTTGGTGAAGTAGAAGTAGGAGATTTAAAGTTAAAAATAGGAGTTGCACATGGGCTTAAAGAAGCAGGAAAAATGCTTGATAAAATAAGAGCTGGAGAAGAGTTTTTCCATGCTATAGAGATAATGGCTTGTACAGGTGGATGTGTAGGTGGTGGCGGACAACCTAAAGCGAGAAAACGCCAAGAAGTTTTACAACAAAGAGCAGAGGGGTTAAATAATATAGATAGATCATTACCATTAAGAAGATCTAATGAAAATCCAGCTGTATTAGAAATATACAGAAAATATTTAGATCATCCACTAAGTCATAAAGCTCATGAGTTACTACACACTAGATATTTTGTAAAAGTTAAAAAATAGGAGAATATAAATTACTTTTGTACAGATACTAATTAATGAAGATTATAGAAATTATAAAATATATGATTTATAAATATGGAGGTATATAATGAAATATTCAAAATTAGTAGCATTAGGATTAGCAGGAGCATTATCTTTAGCAGTTGTTGGATGTTCTAATAATGCAAATAATGATACTCAAAAAACAGATACTCAAGCAACTCAAGAAGGTGCACAAAATATGAACAGAGATATGTATAAGAAAAGATTCGGTGAGCTTTATCAAACAAATATAGCTAGACTAGAAAATTATAATACTTATACTAATATACCAGTACAAGAACCAACTAAAGATTATGAAGGTAACCAAAAATATTTAGATGACTTAAAAGCTGCATATAAAGATAGTGAAACAAATATACAACAATTTGTAGATTCTTTAAAGGATGTAAAAACAGATGATAAAGAAGTTCAAGATATGAACGATAAATTAGTTAAACAAGGAGAAAATTTATTAGCGGATATCAAAACTAAAATACAAAAACTAGATGATGTTCCAGCTGATTTATTAAATAAGCCTGAAGTAGAATTTAAACAAGGGATAAATGATCTTGTAACTGATACAGACAATAATAAAAATGGTACAGATACAATGGATACAGATTTTAATAAAATGTTAAAAGATATGAGAAATACATTAGGTATAAAATAATAATTTAGATATAAAATAATAATAAGGAAGATAGTTATTACATTATAACTATCTTCTTTTTATATATAATAATTAATTTATAAAAAGTAATAAAGTAGTTGTTAATTAGATATAGGTTTTAAATTTTAACAATATGGAGAAAATAGATGTATTAGTATATAGAATAAGTAAAGGAGATTTTAAATATGCATTATGATGTTGTAATTATAGGAGCAGGGCCTTCTGGAATAGCAGCTGGACATAATATTATAAACAATAATATATCTTGTTGTATAATAGATAAACAAAAGTTTCCGAGAAATAAGTTATGTGCAGGTGGAGTAACCCAAAAGACTTTTGAACTTTTAAAAAGTTTAAATCTAGGGTATGAATTTGAGGGTATAAATACTATAGTTAGTAAAAATGTAAGTATATACTTAGAAAATAAATACATAACGGATATAAAGTGTAAAGAAAATACATACTTAGTAGATAGATTTGAGTTTGATGAATATTTAGTAAGAGCATATGAAAATAAAGGTGGAAATATATTAGAAAATACTAAAATTAAAGATATTGATACAAAAAATAACATTATAACTTTATTAGATAATAAAAAGATAACATTTAAATATATTATAGGTGCAGATGGAGCTGTAGGAACTACGCGTTCTTTAATTAATGAGAATATAAAAGCTAATGGATTCTGTTTACAAGTAGATGTTGATAAAAACAATACAAACTATAATAGTGATAATATGTCTATGTATTATGGAGTGCTTCCTTATGGATATGGATGGATATTTCCCAAGAAAAATCATTTAAGCGTAGGTTTCATAGGAGAATATAGTAAAGATATAGATTACAAGGGTGAATTTGAAAAGTTTTTAAATAATATAGGAATTAATTGTGATAAAGATAAATTTAAAGGAGCATTTATTCCATTTGGACAATATATTAAGAAACCTATAAATAATGAAAAAAATGTACTGTTAGTAGGAGATGCGGCTGGATTTGTAGATCCTATAACAGGGGAAGGAATATACTTTGCTGTATTATCGGGTATAAAGGCAGCTAATACTATAATAAAAGCTATCA
>JAFOOW010000062.1 GCA_017425305.1 Peptostreptococcaceae bacterium
ATATTGATTATCTTCGAATAAGAATTCTATAATATCCTGCTTTAGCTTTAATATATTTGTATATATACGAATAAAATCATTTATAATTTGTGGCTTATCTTTAAATTTAATAAAAAAATTCATAGGAATTTTTACTTTTTTACCTTCTATATTATATTCTATATTTACATTATCTTTATTTAATATATCTTTTACTGATTGAACTATGCTGTCTTCCTTCATAAGTATTTCTCCTTGGTCTAACGTTTTAAAACTATAATATATAATTTTACATACATTCATGTTTTTTTACAAGTTTTTTAAAATATCGCTATTTTATTTATAAAATAAAAAGTACCTTAGAATAAATTTATTCTAAGGTACTTTCTTATGTATTATATACTAGCTACTTCACTAGTTTCTTTATTTTTCATGTATTCATGCATTGCTTTAGCAGCTTTTCTTCCAGCTCCCATTGCAGATATAACTGTTGCAGCTCCTGTAACTGCATCTCCACCTGCAAATACACCTTGCTTAGAAGTTATACCATTTTCATCAGCAACTATACATTCCCATTTATTTATATCAAGTCCTTTTGTTGTAGAAGTTATAAGTGGGTTTGGACTTGTTCCAAGTGCCATTATAACAGTATCTACTTCCATAATAAACTCTGAGTTTTCTATAACTTGTGGTCTTCTTCTTCCAGATGCATCAGCTTCACCTAATTCCATCTTAACACATACCATACCTTTAACATCTCCATTTTCATCAAGTAAGATTTCAGTTGGATTAGTTAATGTATCGAATATTACACCTTCTTCTTTAGCATGGTGTATTTCTTCAAGTCTTGCTGGAAGCTCAGCCTCACCTCTTCTATAAACTATATGAGTATTAGAACCTAATCTTATTGCAGTTCTAGCAGCATCCATTGCAACGTTTCCTCCACCTATAACTGCAACATTTTTACCACTTCTTACCGGAGTCATATAATCTTCTTTATATGCCTTCATTAAGTTAACTCTTGTTAAGAATTCATTTGCAGAGAATACTCCATTAGCATTTTCTCCTGGTATTCCCATAAACTTAGGAAGACCTGCTCCTGAACCTATAAATACAGCTTCAAAACCTTCTTCTTCTAAAAGTTCATCTATAGTTATAGTTCTTCCTATTATAACGTTAGTTTCTATTTTAACACCTAACTCTTTCATGTTGTTTATTTCAGCTTCAACAACTTCAGTTTTAGGTAATCTGAATTCTGGTATTCCATATATTAAAACTCCACCTGGCTCATGCATAGCTTCAAATATAGTTACATCGTAACCCATTTTAGCTAAGTCACCTGCACAAGCAAGTCCCGCTGGTCCACTTCCTATTACTGCAACCTTTTTATTATTTTTAGGTTCAGTTTGATTTGTATTTATATTGTTATTTCTTGCATAGTCAGCAACGAATTTTTCTAACTTTCCTATAGATACAGCCTCTCCTTTTATACCTATAACACACTTACCTTCACATTGATTTTCTTGTGGGCAAACTCTACCACAAACTGCAGGTAATGAACTGTCTTTAGCTATTATTTGAGCTGCTCCTTCTATATCCCCTTCTTTTAGCTTTCCTATAAATCCAGGTATATTTATTTCAACTGGGCATCCAGTAACACACTTAGGTTTTTTACACTCTAAGCATCTACTAGCCTCTTGCATTGCTTCTTCTTTATTATATCCTAAACAAACTTCACTGAAGTTATTTCTTCTTTCATCTGCATCTTGATGTCTTACTGGTATTTTAGAATTCTTTATCATACTAGTTACCTCCACATCCACATCCAACACGATGGTGTGTATCTTTTTCTTCTAATTTTAATATAGCTCTACCCTCTTGAGTTTTGTACATTGTTTGTCTTCTCATAGACTCATCAAAATTAACTAAATGTCCATCAAACTCTGGTCCATCTACACATGCAAATTTAATTTCTCCACCAACATTAACTCTACATGCACCACACATTCCTGTTCCATCTACCATTATAGGGTTTAAACTTACAGTTGTTGGTATGTTTAATTCTTTTGTTAACATACTCATAAACTTCATCATTATCATTGGTCCTATAACTACTGCATGGTCATATTTTTTACCTTGGTTTTCAACTAAATCTTTTAAACAATCAGTAACTCTTCCATCAAAACCGTAAGATCCATCATCTGTACTTATATATAAATTCTTTGCAACAGCTCTCATTTCATCTTCTAGTATTAAAAGTTCTTTATTTCTAGAACCTACTATAACATCAACGTCGATACCATTTTCCTTAAACCACTTAACTTGTGGATATACAGGAGCTGCACCAACTCCACCTGCCACAAATATAATGTTTTTATTTTTTAATTCTTCTATGTCTTCTTCTATAAATTCACTTGGCATACCTAATGGTCCAACGAAATCAGCAACAAAGTCACCTTCTTCAAATGTAGCTAATTGTTGAGTACTTGCACCTACAGTTTGGAATACTATAGTTACAGTACCTTTTTCTACATCATAATCAGCAACTGTTAAAGGTACTCTTTCACCTTTTTCATCATTTTTAACAATTACGAATTGTCCTGGCTTAGAAGCTTTTGCAACTCTAGGAGCTTCTATATCCATTAGATAAATATTATCTGCTAGTTCTCTCTTTTTAACTATTTTACTTCCCATACCCTTTTCTCCATTCTGCAAAAATAATTTTTTGTTTTTTAATACATCTTTTTTATTTCCCCTGAAGATGTACTTATTACTTTGGTAAATTTTATATTTATATATTCTATAAACTCCTTTATTTTATAAAGGTATTTATATACTAAAGTGAATTACATATATAACTGTCATTCTACCCCCCTTAAAATGTCAAGTTAATATTTATTTTAAATATTTATATGTAATAAAATATATACAAGTCATTATATTTATATTATACATAAAAAAAACAGCCTTTGGGGCTGTTTTTTTGAAAATATTTTCCTATTTTTCTATTACTCCATTTAATGAGAATGTTTTTGATTCTGTAACTTTTACATTTACTAATTTTCCGATTATTTCATCACTATCACATTCAAAGTTTACTAACTTATTTTGTCTAGTTCTTCCTGTATATCTATTGTCATCAGTTTTACTTTTTCCTTCAACTAAAACTTCAACAGTTTTTCCTACATAAGAATCACTTATTTCTCCACATATCCTATTTACTTCTGATAATACTCTGTTAAATCTTTCATGCTTAACATCTTCTGGTATCTGATCTTCCATATTAGCTGCAGGAGTTCCTTTTCTCTTAGAATATATAAATGTAAATGCTAAGTCATATCTAACCTTTTGAACTACATCTATAGTATCTAATAAGTCTTCTTCTGTTTCACCTGGGAATCCTATCATTAAATCTGTAGAGAATGCTATATCAGGTATTTCC
>JAFOOW010000063.1 GCA_017425305.1 Peptostreptococcaceae bacterium
CGATTAATTCCTGGCACATCTTGTAGTCTTATAAATCTAGCTTACAGAGTTCAAGGATTCTATGTAACTAAAGGAAATCCCTTAAATATATCTAGGTTCGAAGATTTATCTAATAAAAATATTAAATTTATTAATAGAGAAAAAGGAAGTGGCGTAAGGGTATTATTAGACGAAAAACTTAGGTTACTTAATATTAACCCTAACTCTATAGATGGATACTATAATGAAGAAAACTCTCACTTAGGTGTTGCAAGTGCTGTTGCACGTGGCGATGCTGATATAGGAATTGGTAGTAGTAAAGCTGCTATGCAAGTTGAAAATATAGATTTTATTCCAATTCAGACTGAAAGATATGATTTAGTTATAAAGAATTTTGATTTAAATAATACAATTTATAATACTGTTCTTTCCGTTTTAAAATCTGAAAAATTCAGAAATGAACTTATTGGTATTGGTGGGTATGATATTAAAGATATTGGAACTATAATATCTACAACTTAATAAAATACTGCAATCTGTTATATTAAATTGTTCGTATCAACAATCTAATATAACAGATTGCAATGTATAATAAACATAAATAACTATTCAATATATAGTAAATACAAAAATAAAAATATAGATAATTTAACATTACTAAAAACACTTCTATAAATACTATATAAGGAATTTAATAAACTATAAATAGTGCTATTCTCTATCTCTTATAAAATTCTTTTAGTTCATCAGAAAAGCCTATTCTATTTTCCTCTAAGCTTTTTAATCTAAAGAAGCAACTACCTTTGACGTTTAAATTTCCTCTAGAGTATCTAATTTGGTTTATTACTTCATTTTTATTTAACCATGCCTCTCCATATCTTGAATCATCAATCTTATAAACTGCATGTCCAATATATAAATCAACATTAGTATTCTCTACTTGTTCTGCCCACCAATCTACAAGTATACCAAAAGGGGCTGAATCATAATCAAATTGCCAATATATTTGCGGGATAATATAATCTACCCATTCTTCTTGAATCCACTTTTTAGTATCTACATAAATATCATCATAGCTACTTAATCCACTTGAATTACTTCCACCTATTGACTCTCCATTTCTCCATATACCAAATGGACTTACCCCAAATCTTACTTCTTTTTTCGCTTCTTTAATGTTATTATATAAATCTCTTATAAATTTATTAACATTATCTCTTCTCCACTCTTCTTTTGTATAAAAGCCTTCACCATATTTTTTATATGTTTCATTATCAGGGAATTCTATTCCTTCTGCAGGATAGGGATAAAAATAATCATCTAGTACAACTCCATCTATATCATAATTATTTACTACTTCTATTATTGTGTCTATTACATACTGACGAACTTCTGGTACTCCAATATCAAGGTAATAATAATTATTATATTTTATAATCCAATTTGGATTATCTTTTAAAATAACTTTATCTGGTAATTCATTTATATATTCATCAACATTAAATTTCTGTGAATTACTATCTATTCTAAATGGATTAAACCAAGCTTGAAGCTCTAATCCTCTATTATGAGCCTCATCTATAGCAAATTCTAAGGGATCATATCCTGGATTTTTTCCTATTGAACCTGTTAAATATTTTGACCAAGGCGCATAACTTGATTCATATAAGGCGTCTCCCATAGGTCTAACTTGAAAAAATACAGTATTCATATTTTGCTCTTCTATAAAGTCAAGTTTTTCTTTTAATGATTCTTTTTGAACTTTTGGATTATTATAGCTAGCTACTTCCGGCCAATCTAAATTACTTACCGTAGATAACCATACTCCTCTCATTTCACCATCTCCAATAAACTTGCTTTCTATAATTTCTCTACTTTCTTTTTGAGGTAAATTATTTATTTCACTTATTTTTATTTTAAGAATTACACCAGTGACTATACATATACCTATTAAAATTAACCAAACTTGAATAAACTTAATTTTCATTTGTCACCCCCCCTCTTACATATTATTATCTATATTTTACCAATATAACAAAAACCTAAAAAAACAAAAAGATATATACTTTATAATAAATTACTATAAAGTATATATCTTTTCTTAAATATTTATATTACAGAGCTTTTAATGCAACTGAATTTAAAATACTCCATGGTTTGTTGAAGTGTGGTTGGAAGAAGAAGTCTGTCATTGCTAACTCTTCTACTGTCATTTCATTTTGAATAACTACTGATAAAGTATTCATAAATTGAGTTAAATCTATATCAGATACTATTTGACCACCAATTACTCTTCTTGTATCCTTATCAAATACTAATTTAATAGTAACTGGCGCGTAAGTAGGCATAAACTCTGGTCTATAGTTATCAGTTAAAATTACTGATCCTACATTCATTTTAGTTGTTGCTTTTGCAACATCTTCAGTTAATCCTGTTGATGCTATACATTTTTCATAAATCTTAATTCCTGAAGTACCTTGAGTTCCCATATATTTAATAGTTGGTTTTACTATATTTCTTGCAACTAAAGTTCCCATTCTTACAGCATTTGTTGCAAGTGGAATATATCTTGTATCATGTGCTGGATTATATTTCACTACACAACAATCTCCTGCTGCAAATACATCTTCTTTACTAGTTCTCATATATTCATCTATTATAATTGCACCATTTGGTAATGTATCTAATTTACCTTTTACAAGCTTACTATTTGGAGCAAATCCTATACATAATACTACTAAGTCTCCTTCATATGTTCCCTTTTCAGTAACAACTTTTGTTACTTTTCCATTTTCACCTTCAAACTTAGCAACTTTTTCTCCTAAAACTAAGTTTACTCCTCTATCGCTAAACTCTTTTTCTGCTATATCTGTAAACTCTTTATCAAGATATTTTGCCATAATTCTATCTTCGGCATCTATTAATGTAACTTTCTTACCTTGCATTTCAAATGCTTCAACAAGCTCAACACCTATATATCCTGCTCCAATTACTATAACATTTTTAGCTTCTTTAGATTTTTCTATTATTTCTATTGCGTGGTCATGGTTCTTACATAATAATATGTTTTCTAAATCTCCACCTTCAAATCTAGGAACTATTGGCCATGATCCTACTGTTAGAACTAACTTATCGTATGTATCTTCAAATTCTTCATTACTTAAAAGATTTTTAACCTTAATAACTTTATTATCAAAATCAATGTCTAAAACTTCATGCTTCATATTAGTTATAACACCCATTTTAGAAAGATTTTCTGGTGAGTTATAGAATAAGTTTTTAGTTTCTTTAATTACTCCACCAACATTTAATGCTATTCCACAAGATAGGAATGATATATTGTCATTTTTTTCATATATTGTAATTTCACTTTCTGGGTGAAGTTCTTTTAAGTTAACTACTGCAGCAGTTCCTGCATGCGTACAACCTATTACTATTATTTTCATAATAAATTCCTCCTATTA
>JAFOOW010000064.1 GCA_017425305.1 Peptostreptococcaceae bacterium
GAGTTAGCTTTAAGTGTTATCTTAAAACTGCTATTGTAGGTATAATAGAAGGAACTAATCCAAATAAAACTATTGCTTTTAGAGCAGATATGGATGCTCTTAGTGTTGGCAATGAAGCTCAACATTTATGTGGACATGATGGTCATATGAGTATTTTATTAGGATTAATAACATATATAAATGAAAATAGAGAAAACTTAAAAGACAATATAGTATTTATATTTCAACCAGCAGAAGAAGGTCCAGGAGGTGCTCTTCCTTTAATAAAAGAAGGAGTTTTAAAAGATTATAAGGTAGATGAAATTTATGGACTTCATATATATCCAGAAATACCTGAAGGATATGTAGGTACTAGACCTAATCATTTTTTAGCTCAAGTTGGGGAACTAGATATAGATATTACAGCTAAAAGTGGTCATGGAGCAATGCCTCAAAATGGTATAGATGGTATTGTTTTATGTTCTAATTTTATTTCTAGTCTACAAACTATTATTTCAAGAAATGTAAGTCCTTTAGATAATGCAGTTCTTACTATTGGAAAAATAGAAGGAGGAACTAGAAGAAATATAATTGCTGAAAATATTAGACTAGAAGGAACTATAAGAGCATTTAAACCAGAAGTATATAGTAAAATAAAAAATAGAATACATGAAATAGCTAAAGGATATGAAGTAGCTTATGATTGCAAAATTGAGATTAATATAAAGGATGATTATCCAGCAGTAAATAATGATGAAAACTTATATAATGAATTTGCTAAGGTTATAGATAATGATAGATTAATAAAACTAGAGCCTATAATGATATCAGAAGATTTTTCATATTACCAACAAGAAGTACCAGGACTATTTTTTATGTTAGGTGCAAAGAATGAAGAAAAAGGATTTATTCATGGACTTCATAGTATGAATTTTAACTTTGATGAAACTATATTAGGCAATGCATTAGATGTATATATAAAACTATTAAAATATAAAAATGCATTAGTTTAATGTGAAACTAAATCACTCCTTATTTTGTATAAATTTTATCTAGATGATAAGAATACAAAGTAAAGGAGTGATTTTTATGGAAGAGAAAAAAATAGATATAAATAAACCTAAAAAGAAAACTACTAAGAAAAAGAAAATATTGACAGACAATGATATAATGAAATATGAGATAGCCTCAGAACTAGGCTTAATAGATAAGGTTAGTGAACTAGGATGGGGAGGTTTGACTGCTAAAGAAGCTGGTCGAATAGGTGGAATATTAACCTCTAGAAAAAAACAAAAGAAGAAAGTTGCGGAGGATACAAAAGATAACGATGGAGCAATATAAGGAATTTGCATTTGTATATGATGAACTAATGAATGATGTTGATTATGACAAATGGGTTGAATATATAGAAGAATTAATTAAAAGAGAAGATGCTAAGGTTAAAAATATATTAGAATTAGCATGTGGTACGGGTAATGTTACTATACCTTTAGCTAAAAAAGAATATGATATAGCTGCAATAGATATATCAGCAGAAATGCTTAGTGTTGCAAAGGAAAAGGCAGAAAAACAAGGTATAGAATTAGTTTTATTACAACAAGATATAGCTGAATTAGAGTTTGATGTAACAGGCTTAGACTGTGTGCTATGTGCATGTGATGGATTCAACTATATAACTTATGATGACGACTTACTAAATGTATTTAATAAAAGTTATGAATTATTAAAAGAGGATGGAATATTCATCTTTGATATAAGTTCATACTATAAATTAGCTAATATATTAGGTGGAAATATATTTGGTGAAAATAGAGAAGATGTAGCTTACTTATGGAAAAACTACTTTGATGATGAAGAAAATCTATTAGAAATGGAATTAGCATTCTTTATAAAAGATGAAGATGAAAAGTTTAATAGATTTGAAGAAATTCATCAACAAAGAGCATATACAGAAGAAGAAATTATAGAATTACTTCAAGAAGCTGGATTTGAGAATATAAAAGTATTTGGTGACTTTACCTTTGAAAGTCCAAAAGAAGATGCTGAAAGAATATTCTTTGTTTGTAAGAAGTAATTTATATAGAATCAATTTGATTGGAGGAAGGTTATGAAGGATTACGTTATAAGAGCAACAGCAGGAAATGGTCAAATAAGAGCCTTCGTTGCTACAACTAAAAATATGGTAGAAACAGCTAGAGGTTTACACCATACAAGCAAGGTTGCAACAGCAGCTTTAGGAAGAACACTTACAGCTACATCTATGATGGGGCTTATGATGAAAAATGATGGAGATAAATTAACAGTTATAATAAAAGGCGGAGGACCTATAGGAACTATACTAGCAACATCTAATGCAAAAGGTATAGTTAAAGGATATGTTGAAAATCCAGATGTAGTAGTAGAAGATTACCCTAATGGTAAATTAAATGTTGCTGCAGCTGTAGGTACACATGGTCATGTTAGAGTAACTAAAGATTTAGGATTAAGAGAACCTTATAATGGTTCATATCCTATGGTAAGTGGCGAAATAGCAGAAGACTTAACTTACTACTTTGCATTATCAGAACAAACTCCTTCAGTAGTAGCTCTAGGTGTTTACACTAAGGAAGAAGAAGTAGAACATGCAGGTGGATTTATAGTTCAGCTAATGCCAGATGCAGTAGAAGAAAACATAGCTAAATTAGAAGAGAATGTTGGTAAGTTAGAATCTGTAACTACTATGTTAAGAAACGGAAATACTCCAGAAGATATATTAAATATAGTTTTAGATGGATTAAATCCTCAAATTCTAGATACTTGTGAAGTTGGGTTTGAATGTGAATGCTCAAAAGAAAGAGTTGAAGGCGTTTTAATATCAATAGGTAAGCAACAATTAGCTGAAATAATAGAAGAAGATAAGCAAGCTGAAATAGGATGTCAGTTCTGTAATACTCATTATGTATATAATGAAGATGAATTAAAAGATATATTAAAAAAGATGGATTAATATAAATAAGATGACTTAATTAAGTCATCTTATTTTTTTATTTTACAATAAATAATTACATATTAATAAAAACCGTTTTGCATAAATATGCATATAGGTGATAGAATATATATATAATAAAAGGGGATTTATGGGAATAGAGGGCTTATATTATAAAATGAGGTGAATTTGATCATGAACTTTAATCATAGATTAGAGATTAATCAATCTCAAAATTTGATTATGACAACACAGCTCAAGCAATCGTTATCAATACTTAATATGAGTAAGGATGAGCTAGATGCTGAAATCATTAAAGAATCAGAAGAAAACCCTCTATTAGATATTGAGAAAAAAGAGGATATAAATTGGGAAGAGTATGTAAAAAATATAGATAACTACAGTTATAGGGGAGAGGCTAAGTATAATTCTGACAATGAAATAAACTTAGAAAACATTATAAAATCAAACGTCAATATATATGAGCATTTATACTTTCAATTAAGTTTATACAAGTTAGATAAATACGAAAGAAGAATATGTGAGTATATAATAGGAAGTTTAGATGAAGATGGATACCTTAGATTAAATAAAGATGAAATACAAAGAGAATTACAAATAGATGAATTATTATTTGAAAAATGTCTTTCTACTATACAACAATTAGAGCCTAGTGGGGTAGGTGCAAGAAACCTTTCTGAATGTTTAATAATTCAGATGAAAAATAGAGGGATATATGATGAAACCTTAAATAATATAATAAAAGAAGATTTAAATCTTATAGGATTAAATAAGTTTAAAGAGATAAGTAGAAAATATAATATATCATTACAAAAATGTATAAATCTTATAAGTATAATAAAAGAGTTTAACCCTAAACCAGGTAAGTTATGCTCACATGAACAAATATCATATGTTCAACCAGATGTAGTTGTAGAAAAAATAGATAATGAATTTATAGTGTATATGAATGAATATGATAGATATAAAATAAAAATTAATAATTTTTATAAAGAAATTTTAAATAATTCAATAGAAGATGAAAATGCTAAAGAATTTATAAAAAGTAAATTGAATTCTGCAACAGGATTAGTTAAAAATATAGAAAGTAGAAAAAATACAATATTAAAGATTGCAGAGCAGATAATATGCTTACAAGAAGATTTCTTTAGAAAAGGACCTAAATATATAAAACCATTAAGATTGAAAGATATAGCTGATAATTTAGGATTTCATGAGTCTACTATAAGTAGAGGAATAAATGGAAAATATATCTTAACTCCATATGGATTATATGCATTTAAATATTTCTTTAGTTCAGCTATAGAAACCGATGAAAACGAATGTGTATCTAGTATTAGTATAAAAAAATTTATTAAGGAAACAATAAAATCTGAAAATAAGAACAAACCCCTAAGTGATGAAGTTATATCAAAACTTTTAGGTGAAAAAGGAATACATATTGCTAGAAGAACTGTAGCTAAATATAGAGAAGAATTAGGTATATTATCATCAAGCAAAAGAAAAGTATATTAATCTTAAATAAAATTAAAAAAGTTTTAAAAATTTATTGAAATTGGGTAAAATTTACTATAAAATAAAATTAACTTGTGGGACTTAAAACACAACTAGGGACTAAAAATGTCCCGAAGGATGTATTAATCTTAAGGAGTAATTTAATCAAATGGAAAAACTATTAAATTCACAGAAGAAATTAATTCCACAAGTAATAGAGCTTATGGAACGAAGATATTCAATATTAAGACAGATATCATTAAGTGAACCAATAGGAAGAAGAACTTTATCAAATATGATGGAAATCAGTGAAAGAGTGATAAGATCTGAAACTGAACTATTAAAAGAACAAGGTTTAATTAATGTAGCTGTATCGGGAATGACTATAACTGAAGAAGGATTAAATCTTTTAAGTGAACTTAAAGATGTAATGAATAGTGTTATGGGCTTATCAAAATTACAAAGTAGAATAAAAGATAAGTTAGGTATAAAAAAGGTTATAGTAGTCCCTGGAAGTTATGAAAAAAATGAAACATTATTAAAAGACGTAGCTAAACATGGAGCAGACTACTTTTTAAGCATAATAAAGGATGGAAATACTGTATCAATAACTGGTGGAAGTACTATGCTTGAATTTGCAAATAGCCTAAAAGCTGATAAAAAGTATATAGAAACAACTATTGTACCAGCAAGAGGTGGAGTTGGAAAAGATGTAGAAACTCAATCAAATAATATAGTAGCTAAAATAGGAAATAAGCTAGGAGCTAATTATAGATTACTTCATATTCCTGATGAATTAGGAGTAGAAGCTATGAAAACTATTAAACTAGAACCGGAAATTAATTTAACTTTAAACTATATAAAGCAAGCCGATATATTAGTTTTCGGTATAGGAAGAGCAGATCAAATGGCAATGAGAAGAAAATTACCACAAGAAAAAGTTGAAGAAATACTGGCTAAAGGAGCAGTAGGAGAAGCATTTGGACATTACTTCAATAAAAATGGAGAAATTGTTTATAAATTAAATACTGTAGGAATAGAATTAGAAACATTTAAGTCTATTGAGCATAGTATAGCTATATTTGCAGGATCTAGTAAGGCAGAAGCTGTAGTAGCTATGTCAAAGATTAATAAAAACATAGTGATTGTTACAGATGAAGAAAGTGCTTATAAAATTTTAGAATTAAATTAAGTTTGAAATCTAGCTAGGGCTAGTATAAATATATACACACATTTATTTTAGGGAGGAAAAAATATGGTTAAAGTAGCGATAAATGGATTTGGTAGAATAGGTAGATTAGCTTTAAGAAAGTTAATGGAACAAACTGATAAATTTGAAGTAGTAGCAATAAATGACTTAACAGATGCTAAGACATTAGCTCACTTATTCAAATACGATTCAGCTCAAGGAAGATTTAATGGGGAAATAGAAGTTAAAGAAGGAGCTTTCGTAGTTAATGGACACGAAATAAAAGTTACTGCTGAAAGAAATCCAGCAGATTTACCATGGAAAGAATTAAATGTAGATATAGTATTAGAATGTACTGGATTCTTCACTTCTCAAGAAAAGGCAGGACTTCACTTAGAAGCAGGAGCTAAGAAAGTAGTTATATCTGCACCTGCAACAGGAGATTTAAAAACTATAGTATACAATGTTAACCATGATATATTAGATGGAAGCGAAACAGTTATATCAGGGGCTTCTTGTACAACTAACTGTTTAGCACCAATGGCTAAAACATTAAATGATGTATTTGGATTACAAAAAGGATTCATGACTACAATACACGCTTATACTAATGACCAAAATACTTTAGATGGTCCTCATGCTAAAGGTGACTTAAGAAGAGCTAGAGCAGCTGCTTCTA
>JAFOOW010000065.1 GCA_017425305.1 Peptostreptococcaceae bacterium
TAAGGCAGGTGCTCTCCCAGCTGAGCTATAGTCCCGGGATAAATTGGTGACCCATAGGGGAATCGAACCCCTGTTACCGCCGTGAAAGGGCGGTGTCTTGACCGCTTGACCAATGGGCCTTATTGGTGATCCATCCGCGACTCGAACGCGGGACACCCTGATTAAAAGTCAGGTGCTCTACCGACTGAGCTAATGGATCAAATACTTTAAATTTATCGTCAGATTATGTTGAACAAAGTTGTTGTTCGAACTGACAAAGATTATTATATTAGCTTTTTTATATTTCGTCAACACTTTTTATTGAATTTTTTATTTTTTTTGTAAAATTATTTATAATACCCCAAATTATTCTTATATAATCTTTTTAATTTATACTAATTATTATATTTAAAATAAAAAAGTTAACCTGTGTAGGTTAACTTTTTATTAATTAAAATATATTTTTTCTAACTATTGTTTGTGTTCTCTTAGGTCCAACAGAAACCATATCAACACTTACACCAGTTAATTCTTCTATCTTCTCTACATATTTCTTAGCGTTTTCTGGAAGATCATCATAATTTTCAACTGCTGTTAAATCTTCAGTCCATCCTTCAAACTCTTCATATACAGGCTCACACTTAGCTAAATCTTCTAAAGAAGCAGGGAATTCAGTTAATATCTTATCTCCCATTTTGTAAGCTGTACATATTTTTATAGTATCAAATCCAGTTAAAACATCTAGTAACATTAAAGATATACTTGTTAATCCATTTACTCTAGTAGCATATCTAACTATTACAGCATCGAACCAACCACATCTTCTTGATCTACCAGTTACTGTTCCAAATTCATTTCCTTGAACTCTTATTCTTTCACCTATTTCGTTATCTAATTCTGTAACGAAAGGTCCTTCTCCTACTCTTGTAGTATAAGCCTTAACTATACCAACTACATCCTTTATCATATTAGGTCCAACACCTGCACCTATAGCAAATCCTCCTGATGTTGGATGAGAAGAAGTAACGTACGGATAAGTACCTAAATCTAAATCTAATAAAGTACCTTGAGCACCTTCAAATAATACTTTTTTACCAGCTTTTATCGCATCGTAAACTACAACAGATGTATCTGTAACATAGTTTCTTATTTGCTCTGCATATCCTAAATATTCATTGTATATAGTATCAAAGTCAAATAAATCTTCTGATTTTCCATATATATTTCTAACTATTTTATTTTTAGCTTCTACTTGTGGTCTTAATTTCTTTTCGAATATATCTTTATCCATTAAGTCACATATTCTTATTCCTGATCTCTCAGTTTTATCCATATAACAAGGTCCTATACCTTTTTTAGTTGTCCCTATTTTATTATCTCCTCTAGCTTCTTCAGCTAATCCATCTAGCTCTTTGTGATATGGGAATACTACATGAGCTCTATCACTTATTTTTATATTACTAGTATCTATATCATCTTTTTTAAGCATTTCTATTTCTTCTAAGAATCCTTTAGGGTCAAATACTATACCATTTCCTATTACATTTACTGTATTTGGATTTAATACTCCTGATGGTATTAAACGTAATGCGAATTTTTTAGATCCAACAACTAGTGTATGTCCTGCATTATTTCCACCTTGACCTCTTACAACTACATCTGCTTGTGTAGCTAAGTAATCTATAACTTTACCTTTACCTTCATCTCCCCATTGAGATCCTACTATAGCAACAGTTTTCATATAATTCACCTCTACGTCATTTTTTCGAACACTTTACTTTTCCATTTTATCAAACATTCGATGCATTTTCAAACTTTTTTATATACTAAACTTTTTTAGTATGTATTTTTCTATCGAAAATAAGTCATTTTGATTTTTAATATTATCTTCTTCATATTGTAGTTTTTGTATTAATAACTCTACTTCATCAATTGAATATACTTTATTTATTAACTTATTTTCTCCTGTATATGTATTAGTCATATATATTTCTATAAATTGTTTTTTATCTATTCCATAAATGATTATAGTTTCTTTAATTTTATCATCTATTATTCTAGATATATTAATTTCATCTCCTAAAAATCCCCACTGTGGATATAAATATATTAATTTTATCATTTTTTTACTCCTTATTCTAAAACTTAGTTATATACAAATTATCA
>JAFOOW010000066.1 GCA_017425305.1 Peptostreptococcaceae bacterium
AAAGCAACATATAAAACCCTCATTTCCTCTGATAAGTTTTCCATGTTTATAACCGTCTTTAAAGCTTCTTTTGTTATACTTGGATAAGATATCTTTCTATGATAATCAACTAATTGTGGTCCATATCCTAACTTATGATGATATAATATATTCTTTTTGAAATCTTGAGTATTAAAGTTTTTACCCATGCCTGAACAAATAACTACAGGGAACTCTAGTCCCTTACTCTTATGTATACTCATAATTCTAACTACATTAGCATTTTCTCCTAATGTTTTAGCACTACCCATGTCAGAGTTAGAACGCTTAAGTTTTTTTACAAAGTTTATAAAGTTAAATAAACCTTTAAAACTTGTAGCTTCAAATTGTTTTGCTCTCTCAAACAATACCTTTAAGTTTGCTTGTCTTTGTGTTCCTGCTGGTAACGCTCCAACATATGCATAATATCCTGTTTCTATATACAAGTACCATAAAAATTCATCTGTACTCATATATAAAGACTTCTGCTTAAAATCATCTAACTTATCTATGAAGTTTTTCGCCTTACTTCCAAGTTCATCGTCTTTACTAGCCATAAGTTCTATACATTCATAGAAACTATTTAACTTATTTTCTAATCTAATATCTATAAGTTCTTCTGGAGAAAAACTATACATAGGAGATTTAAGTACTGCTAGTAAAGGTATATCTTGCATTGGGTTATCTATAATTTGAAGTAGTGATAATATTGTTTTAATTTCTATAGTATCAAAATAACCTACTCCTGTATCTGCATAAGTTGGTATATCCATATTCATTAATTCATCTACAAAAACAGGTGCCCAGTTTGAAGTTGCTCTTAAAAGTATAACTATATCCTTAAAATCTACAGGCTTATATGAGTCAGTTTTCTTATCATATACTTTAGTTATATTTCCATTTTCATCTGGCTTCATTAAATCTTTTATTATTTTTCCTACCATTCTAGCTTCAAGCTGAATATTATCGATTTCTTCTTCATTGTTTTCTGCTTCTTCATCTTCACTAGATTTTTCTACTTTAGTAGTTTTTTGAATTAAATGAATTTCACTAGGTCCTCCAACTATTACATTTTCTTCTTCACATTCTTTAAAGCTAGCACCTAAGTTTAATCTTTCATTTTCGTTATATTCAATTTCTCCTATACTTCTACTCATTATATTTTCAAAAACATAGTTAGCACAATCTACTACTTCTTTTCTACTTCTGAAGTTTTTATATAACATTATTTTTCTATGACTACTTCCTTTTTCTGTATCATAGTTTGCATACTTTTCAAGGAATATTTCTGGCTTAGCTTGTCTAAATCTATATATACTTTGCTTAACATCTCCAACCATAAATCTATTTGGAGTTTCTACTTTAGCTATTGTACTTAATAAAACTTCTTGAACTAAGTTACTATCTTGATATTCATCTATAAATATTTCAGCAAATTTATCTATATAAAGCTTAGCTACATCTGATGGAATAGTATTTTCATCTTCATCTTTTGCAGTTAATATAGCTAATGCAAAATGTTCTATATCATTAAAGTCTATAATACCTTTTTCTCTTTTTTTATCTTGATAGTTATCTTCA
>JAFOOW010000005.1 GCA_017425305.1 Peptostreptococcaceae bacterium
ACTATGTTTTAATAACATCAGAAATTCCAGAAGAAATAGATGGTCATTTAGAAAGTGTAGGATTTGTAGGAGAAAAAATTGTTTTAAGATTAACAGAACTAGGACTAGGAAGTTGTTGGATAGGTGAGAGTTTTGATAAAAAATCAATTAATGATTTTGTTCATTTAGAAGAAGGAGAAGAACCAATAGCCTTAATAGCTTTTGGATTCCCTGAATCAAAAGAAAATTTATTTAGAACTAATGAAGAAAAAATAGATAGAAAAACTATAAAAGAAATTGCTAAAAATGTAGATGAAAAGTGGTTACAGGCTATAGAGTGTGTTAGATTAGCACCTTCATATAAAGATACACAACCATGGAGATTTTATGGGGATATAAATTCATTAAATATTTATAGAAAAAGGGTTGGAGAAGAAAGTACTAGCAAGATAGATATGGGTATTGCACTTAGACATTTTGATATAGGATGCAAATATCATGGAATAGAATTTGAATATATAAAAACAAATGCAAAGAAAAAATTAAGAATGGATTATTACATAAGTATAAAATAAATAACAGTTGACACTTATGGTAAAAAATGTAATACTTATAAATAAGATAACGCTTTAATATATCCCAGAGAGGATATTAAGGTTATTAAAAAAATTAAACAATTCCTTGAAAGTAGTCCAGAGAGGCTAAAAAGGTTAATATATTACTATACATATATTGTATATTTTTTTATGATATATAATAATTTTGAATGTTAACCTCTAACTGGATTAGTTAGAGGTTTTTTTAATACAAATAAATACTAAAGTCTTTTAAACTAGTCCAGAGAGGCTGGGAAAGATATATCCACACAGAGTTTCTAATTATGTGTATATATAAAATCCTTATACCTCTATAGGTATAAGGATTTTTTTATAAAGACTTTATATAAATCAATAAAAAGATTATATGAAGGAGAAATAGATATGATAAATGGAAGAGATAAGTTAATAGTAGCAATAGACACAAATGAATTTGATAAAGCTAAAGAGCTTATAGATAAATTAGAGGATAGTGTAGATATATTTAAAGTAGGATTAGAGCAATATGTAGCAACAAGAGGAAAAACAGTAGATTACTTAAATGAAAAAGGAAAGAAAATATTCTTAGACCTCAAGTTCCATGATATACCAAACACTATGCAAAGTGCAGTAAGAGCTGCAGTAAGAGATAAAGTATGGTTAATGACAATACATGTATCAGATATGGAAGGTATGAGACAATGTGCTCAAGCAGCTAAAGAGGAGTCAGAAAAACTAGGAATAGAAAAACCAATAATAGTAGGAGTTACAGTATTAACCTCTTTAAGTGATAAAGATTTACAAGATATAGGATGCAACTTAAATACTCAGGAATTAGCAATAAAAAGAGCTAAGTTAGCTAAAGAAGCTGGAATAGATGGTATAGTTTGTTCTGCTCAAGAGGTTGATAAAATAGTTGAAGCTTGTGGTAAAGATTTTGTTACAGTATGTCCAGGTGTAAGACCTGAAGGAACAGATAAGGGAGATCAAAAAAGAGTTGTAACACCAGCAGATGCAATAAATAATGGAGCTCACTACTTAGTAGTTGGAAGACCAATAACTAAGGCAGAAAATCCAAATGAAGCTGCTAAAAATATAATAAATGAAATAGTAATGGTTTAAGGGGGAGGTAAGTTATGAAGGCTAAATTAATATTACAAGACGGAACAATATTTGAAGGTAAAGCTTTTGGATATTTAAAAGATAGTGTAGGGGAAGTAGTATTCAACACTTCAATGACTGGATATGGAGAAGTATTAACAGACCCTTCTTACTATGGTCAAATAGTAACAATGACTTACCCACTAATAGGTAACTATGGAATAAACTTAGAAGATGTAGAATCAAGAGGAGTTCACGTTAAAGGGTTTATAGTTAGAGAAAAGAGTGATGAACCTAATAACTTTAGATGTGAGATGGATATAGATACTTATCTAAAACAAAATAAAGTTATAGGACTTGAAGGAATAGATACAAGAGCATTAACTAAGATACTAAGAAACAATGGAACTATGAAAGGTATCATAACTTTAGAAAATGCTACTTTAGAAGATATACAACAAAAACTTGATAAATTTTCAAATACAGAAGCAGTTAGAACTGTTACAAGAAAAGAAAAAGAATATATAAAAGGAAATGGACCTAAAGTTGCAGTAATGGACTTTGGAGTTAAACAAAATATATTAAGATCATTTAAAGCAAGAGGATGTGATTTAGTAATATTCCCAGCTACAACAAGTGCAGAGGAAATGCTAAAGGAAAATCCAGATTTAATATTCTTATCTAACGGACCTGGAGACCCAGAAGATTTAGAAGATGTTATCGCAAACTTAAAAGAATTAATAGGTAAAAAACCTATAGCTGGTATATGCTTAGGACATCAATTATTAGCATTAACGCTAGGTGGACAGACTGGAAAATTAAAGTTTGGACATAGAGGTGGAAACCATCCAGTTAAAGACTTAGAAGATGGAAAAGTATATATAACATCTCAAAATCATGGATACTATGTATCACAAATGCCAGAAAACATGAGTGTTACACATATAAACTTAAATGATAACACAGTAGAAGGAATGAGACATAACGAATTACCAATATACAGTGTTCAATATCATCCAGAGGCTTGTCCAGGGCCAAAAGACAACGACTATATATTTGATAAGTTCTTAGAATTAATATAATAGATTGTTTAAATTGATTAGATAAGGAGAAAATAATATGCCTAAAATAGATAGAATAAAAAAGACGTTAGTACTAGGTTCAGGACCAATAATAATAGGTCAAGCGGCAGAGTTTGATTACTCTGGAACACAAGCTTGCCAAGCTTTAAAAGAAGAAGGAATAGAAGTTGTATTAATAAATAGTAATCCAGCTACAATAATGACTGATAAAGAAATAGCGGATAAAATATATATAGAACCATTAACAATAGAATTTATAGAAAAAATAATAGAAAAAGAAAGACCAGATAGTTTATTAGCAGGAATGGGAGGTCAAACTGCTCTTAACTTAGCAGTTGAATTACATGAAACTGGTATACTTGAAAAGTACGGTGTTGAAATAATAGGTACATCTGTTGAATCTATAAAAAAAGGTGAAGACAGAGATACTTTTAGAGAAGTAATGAGAGAAATAAACCAACCAGTAGTAGTAAGTGATATAGTAAC
>JAFOOW010000067.1 GCA_017425305.1 Peptostreptococcaceae bacterium
AATAAAAAAATATAAAAAACAATTGACACAAAAAAAATAAAATGGTATAGTATATAAAGTAATAAAGAGCAAGAAGAAGTCCGCTTCTCACCTTAAGCTATAATGCTAGTAAGGTATATAAGTTCTAAGCTTGAAAACAAGCTTAGTTGAGTATGTTAACTTATATGGCGGATGATTAAATCATTCGCCTTTTTTAATATATAAATTTTGGAGGTGTCCTACTATTAGTAAGGAATTAGCAATCAATGATGAAATAAGAGATAAGGAATTAAGAGTTATCTCAGAAACTGGTGAGCAGTTAGGTATAATGTCTGCTAAAGACGCTCAAATGATGGCAAATAGCAAGAATTTAGATTTAGTTAAAATATCACCTAATGCTAATCCTCCAGTATGCAAAATAATGGACTATGGCAAGTACAAGTATGAACAAGCTAGAAAAGAAAAAGAGTCTAAGAAAAAGCAAAAAGTTGTAACAGTTAAAGAAGTTAGATTAAGACCAGGTATAGAAAAAAATGATTTAAATACAAAAGCGAATCAAGCTATGAAGTTCCTTAAAAAGGGAGATAAAGTTAAAGTAGAACTTAGATTCAGAGGAAGAGAATTAGGACATAAGGATTTAGGAAAGCAAGTTATGCTTGAGTTCATAGATCTAGTGAAAGAGTTTGGAGAACCAACTAAAGCCCCTGCATTTGAAGGGAATAACATGGTTGTAATGATAGATCCAAAAAAATAGATAAACATTTGAGAGGAGGATATTAATATGCCAAAAATGAAAACTCATAGAGGAGCAGCTAAGAGATTCAAGAGAACTGCTAGTGGAAAGTTAAAGAGATCTAAAGCTTTCAGAAGACATATATTAACTAAGAAAGATGCAAAGACTAAGATGCAATTAAGAAAAGCTGGAATGGTAAGCGAAGGAGATGCTAGAAGAATAGCTCAATTATTACCATACCTATAAGATCGAATACACATCGAATGTAAAAAATAGACAAAATTAATGTAATTAAGAGGAAAAACAAAGGAGGTCGCAACGATGGCAAGAGTAAAAAAAGCTATGAACGCTCGTAAGAAGCATAAGAAAGTATTAAAACTTGCAAAAGGTTTTAGAGGATCAAGAAGCAAATTATATAGACCAGCTAATGAATTCGTAATGAAGGCATTAAAGCATGCGTATGTTGGTAGAAAGTTAAAGAAGAGAGACTTCAGAAAACTTTGGATACAAAGAATAAACGCAGCTGCTAGAGCAAACGGAATGTCTTATTCAAGATTAATGAACGGATTAAAGTTAGCAGGTGTTGAAGTTAACAGAAAAATGTTAGCTGAAATGGCTATACATGATGAGCAAGGATTTGCTAAATTAGTAGAAGTAGCTAAGTCAAAATTAGCTTAATTTATAGAGAAAACCCTGAGTAAAAACTCAGGGTTTTTTATTATATGTATAAATATGTTAAATTAATATAAAGAATAATTTATATATAATATATTTTATTATAAATATGATTATAATAATAGAATATAAATATATTTGTAATTAAGATAGGAAGGCGGATATAAGTTAAATGAAAGAATTTATATTGAAATTCAGAAAATCTACAAGTAAACTAAATCCTTCTCAAATGATGGTAGTTGGGTTTGCTGCAGTTATACTTATTGGAGCTATATTGTTGTCTTTACCTATTGCAACCCAAACTGGAGAAAGAACATCTTTCCTAGATTCATTATTTACAGCAACATCAGCAGTATGTGTAACAGGTTTAGTTGTTGTAGACACAGCTACTCACTGGAATTTTTTTGGTCAAATAGTTATAATAATATTAATTCAAACTGGTGGATTAGGCTTTATGACAATAACAACCTTATTCTCACTTATAGTTAAGAAAAGAATAAATTTAAAGGAAAGGCTTTTGATACAAGAATCACTTAATCAAATAGACTTATCAGGCTTAGTTAAATTAACTAGATACATATTACTTATGACTTTTGTAATAGAAGGTATAGGAGCATTAATTTTATCTACTGTATTTATACCTCAGTTTGGATTTATAAGAGGAAGTTGGTATAGTATATTCCATGCTATATCTGCATTTTGTAATGCGGGATTTGATCTTATGGGCAATGTTACTGGTCCGTATTCATCATTAATGTATTATGTGAATAATACTACTATAACATTAGCTATATCAGCACTTATAATATTAGGAGGATTAGGATTCCCAGTTATATTAGATATAGTAAAGAATAAAAAAATATCTAAGCTAAATATGCATTCAAAAATAGTTTTAATATCTACATCTATACTTATTGTTGTAGGTATGTTATTTATACTTATTGTAGAATATAAAAATGTAGGTACATTAGGAAATTTAAGCTTAAAAGGTAAGATATTATCATCATTATTCCAATCAGTAACAATAAGAACGGCAGGATTTGCTACAATAGATTTAACTATTTTACATCAAGCTACTTTATTTATAATGATGATATTTATGTTTGTAGGAGCTTCACCAGCATCTACAGGAGGAGGAGTTAAAACAACTACAATAGCTGTGTTAATATTAACAGTAAAAAGCTTTTTATTAGGTAAAGAAGATATAGAGGTTTTTGGAAGAAGAATAACTAGTTCTACAGTTAGAAAATCAGTAGGAATATTCTTTGTGGGAGTATTAGCGGTTTTAACAGGTATTTTATTAATTGTTTTAATTGAACCTGAATTTGATTTACTTGAAGCTTCATTTGAAGTAGTATCAGCACTTGCAACAGTTGGATTAAGTATAGGTGGAAGTTCAAACTTAACATCTATAGGCAAGTTATTAATAGTAATATATATGTTTATGGGTAGAGTTGGATTATTGACTATATTCCTTGCTTTAGTAGCTAAAAATACAGTTAATAAACAACAGATAAGATACCCAGAGGGTAGAATAATTGTAGGATAGAAGAAGTAGGAGATGAATTTATGATGAAGCAATATATAGTTATAGGATGTGGAAGATTTGGATCATCAGTAGCTACAACGATGAGTTTATTAGGTCATCAAGTAATGGCAATAGATAAAAATGAAGACTCAGTACAGGCTATAGCAGATAAAGTTACACATGCTGCAATAGTTGATGTTACAGATGAATTTGCATTAAGATCTTTAGGATTAGGTAACTTTGATGTAGCAATAATAGCTATAGGTTCGGATATAAGAGCATCTATAATGGCTACTATAATAGCTAAAGAAATGGGAGTAGAACAAATAGTATGTAAGGCTACAGATGAACTACAAGCTAAGGTTTTATATAAGATAGGAGCAGATAGAGTTGTTTTCCCTGAAAGAGATATGGGAGTTAGAGTTGCGCACAATTTAGTATCTAGCAACATACTAGATCATATAGAATTAGATCCAGATTACTCTATAGTAGAAATAGTTACACCGAGGGATTGGGAAGGTAAAACACTTAGAGAATTAGACTTAAGAGCAACTTATGAAATAACAGTATTAGCTATAAAAAATGGAAAAACTATAAATGTAACTCCATCACCTCAAGAACAATTAAATGCAGGAAGTATATTAGTTGTTATAGGTCGAAATAGCAAAATAAGCTCTATATCATCTGATAGTGAAACAACAATTAGGAGAAAGTAGAAATGACAATATTTATAAGTAGTAAAGATAATGAAAAAGTAAAAAACACAAAAGCACTTTTAAAAAGTAAAAATAGAGCTAAAGAATCTAAATTTATAATTGAAGGATTTAGAATTTTAACTCAAGCTATTGAATGTAATGCAGATTTACAGTATGTATTTATAAATGAAGATTTTGAAAATAAAAATGAACATGTAGAATTTTTAAAAGTATTAGAATCTAAGAATATAAAAATATATAAAACAACAAATAAAATATTCCAAGAATTTATAGATACAGAAAGTACTCAAGGAATAGTAGGAATAGTAGGATTTAAAAAGAGAGAAGTAAGTGAAGTTTTAAATGAAGATTGTAGATTTGTTTTAATTTTAGATAGAATTCAAGACCCAGGTAATATGGGAACTATAATAAGAACAGCAGATGCAGCAGGTGTAGATGCTATAATAAACCTAAAAGGTTGTGTAGATATATACAATAGTAAGGTTATAAGATCTACAATGGGTTCTATCTTTGATATGAAAATACTTAACCTAACTCAAGAAGAAGCAGTTAAAGAAGTAAAAAATAGAAAGTTTGATATAGTATCAAGTTATTTAGATACTAATAATTTCTATGATAATGTAGAATACAATTATAAAACAGCATTAGTTATAGGAAATGAAGCTAATGGAGTAAATGATGAGTTAATAGGTCAATCAGATACATTAGTTAAAATACCTATCTATGGAAAGGCTGAATCTTTAAATGCAGCAATAAGTTCTGCAATATTAATGTATGAAATAAAGAAGTACTTAGTATAATAAAGCTATATTGAAAATTATATGAAAATATGATATAATTTACTATCAAAAGTTATATAATATTTAAATACTATGAAAGAGAAAAGTATTTTGATTTAAACTTAGTTCAGAGATAAGTACCTAGGCTGAAAGTACTTTCTAAGTATCAAAAGAAGTTCGCTCTGGAGTATCAAAGCTGAAATAAAAGTAGGCTTTGACGTTAAAACGCGTTAAGTTTTTTGAGTGGTTTAACTTTATTTAAAGTTAAATTACTAGGGTGGTACCGCGGAAATAATAGTCTTTCGTCCCTAGACAGGGATGAAGGGCTTTTTTTAATATAAAAAATTGTGAAAGGGTGAGTATCGTGCAAGAAAAATTACTTAATTTACAAGAAGCAGCATTAAGTGAAATAAAAGATACACAAAGTATAGAAGTAGTAGAATCTTTAAGAGTTAAGTACCTAGGAAAAAAAGGTGAAATAACAGCCATACTTAAAGAAATGGGTAAACTATCAGCAGAAGAAAGACCTGTAATAGGTAAAGTTGCTAATGAAGTTAGAGAGGCAATAGAAACTGCTATATCTACTAAAAAAGAAGAATTAAAGAGTATAGAAAAGCAAAGAAAATTAGCTGAAGAAGTTATAGATGTAACTATGCCAGCTAAGTCATTCAAAGTTGGTAAAAAACATCCTATATCTCAAATAATAGATGAAGTAAGTGATATATTTATGGGAATGGGGTTCTCTATAGCAGAAGGTCCAGAAGTTGAAACTATAGAAAATAACTTTGATGCATTAAATGCACCAAAAGACCATCCATCAAGAGATATGAGTGATACTTTCTACATAAATGAAGAATTATTACTTAGAACACAAACATCTCCAGTACAAGTTAGAACTATGAAAAATGAAGAGCTACCAATAAAGATAATATCTCCAGGTAGATGTTTCAGATTTGATGCTCCAGATGCAACTCACTCACCAATGTTCCATCAAATAGAAGGATTAGTTGTTGGGAAAGATGTTACAATGGCACAATTAAAAGGAACTTTAAATATGTTTGTTAAGAAGTTATTTGGAGAACATACAAAAACTAAGTTTAGACCACATAACTTCCCATTCACAGAGCCAAGTGCAGAAGTAGATGTTACTTGCTTTAAGTGTGAAGGTGCAGGATGTCCAATGTGTAAAGGTGAAGGTTGGATAGAAATATTAGGTGCAGGTATGGTTCATCCTAATGTACTTAGAAACTGTGGTATAGACCCAGAGGTTTACAGTGGATTTGCATTCGGTATGGGTGTAGATAGAATAACAATGCTTAAGTATGAAATAGATGATATAAGATTATTATTCGAAAATGATATGAGATTTTTAGATCAATTTTAATTAGGAGGAATTTAATATGTTAGTACCTTTAAAATGGCTTAGAGACTACGTTGATATAGAACTAGATACTCAAGAATTTGCTGATATGATGACTATGACAGGTTCAAAAGTTGAGAAAGTTGAATTCTTTGGTAAAGAAACTAACGGTGTTGAAGTATGTAAAATACTTGAAATAGAACAACACCCGGATGCAGATAGATTAAAAGTTACAAAAGTAGAAGTAGCTGATGGGCAAGTACTACAAATAGTAACTAATGCAACAAATATAAAAGTTGGAGATTATGTACCAGTAGCAAGAATAGGTGCAGTATTACCAGGAGACTTTAAAATAAAGAAAGGTAAGTTAAGAGGTGTATTATCAGAAGGAATGTTCTGTGGTGCTGAAGAATTAACTATACCTTCTCAATATGTAGAAGAACACAAAAAAGATGGTATATACATATTAGATCATCAAGATTCATTTGAATTAGGAATGGATGTAAGAGAAGTTTTAGGTGTTAATGATGCCTTAATAGAATTTGAAATAACTTCTAACAGACCAGACTGTAGATCTATAATAGGTATAGCTAGAGAAGCTGCAGTTACTGTAGGAAAAGAATTAAAATACCCAGAAATAAAAGTTAATGGTTCAGATGAAGAAATGTCATTTGAAATAGATGTTCAAACAGACTTATGTAAGAGATACTGCGGTAAAGTAGTTAAAGATGTTAAAGTAGGTCCATCTCCATACTGGATGCAAAGAAGACTTATAGAAGCTGGTATGAGACCTATAAACAACATAGTAGATATAACTAATTATGTAATGCTTGAATTAGGACAACCACTGCATGCTTTTGATTTAGAAGATATAAAATACAACAAGATGACAGTTAAATTAGCTGAAGAAAATGAAAAGTTTGTAACTTTAGATGGTGTTGAAAGAACTTTAACATCAGATATGATAGTTATAGGAAATCAAGATAAAACTTTAGATTTAGCTGGTATAATGGGTGGAGAAAACTGTGAAGTAAAAGAATCAACAACTTCTATATTATTAGAAGGTGCTAGCTTTGCAAAAGAAAACATAAGAGCTGCATCTAAGAAATTAGGATTAAGAACGGAAGCATCTTCAAGATTCGAAAAAGGGATAGATATAAACTTAACAGAAGAAGCTGTTAACAGAGCATGTCAATTAATAGAAGAATTAGGATGTGGTAGAGTTCTTAACGGAATGTTAGATTACTATCCTCAAAAAGAAGAAGTTCAAAAAGTAACAGTAAACCCAGAAAGAATAAACAAGTTATTAGGTGTTAACGTACCTATGGATGAGTTTATAAACATATTAGAAAGATTAGAGTTCAAATGCAACTTAATATCTTCTGATAAATTAGAATTAGAAGTTCCAAGCTTTAGATTAGATATAACTGAAGATGCAGATATATTAGAAGAAATAGCTAGAATATACGGATATGACAATATACCATCAGCAGACTTAGAAGGAAATGCTACAGCTGGTGTTAAAACAGATAAGCAAAAGTTTGAAGATAAAGTTAAGAAAAATGCTACAGCTATAGGATTAAATGAAATATTAACATATTCATTTGTAAGTCCTAAAGGAGTAGATAAAATAAACTTACCTCAAGATGATGAGAAGAGAGATTTCGTTAAGATAATAAATCCATTAGGTGAAGAAACTTCTGTAATGAGAACTACTTTAATACCTAATATGTTAGATGTAATATCAACAAACTTATCTCATAAGGTTGAGGAAGTAGGAGCTTTCGAATGTGGAAATACATTTAAACCACAAGAAGGATTACCAGTTCAAATGAAGAATTTATGTATAGGAATGTATGGTAAAGAAGTAGACTTCTTCGTATTAAAAGGTGCAGTAGAAGCTATAGTAAATAATGTAGGATTAAAAGGTTATGAAATAGAACCAGAAACTACAAACTTAACATTCCATCCTGGTAGATGTGCTAAATTAATGTATAACAATATATGTTTAGGTACTTTTGGAGAATTACATCCAGATGTACTTGAAAACTATAGTTTAAATCAAAGAGTTTATGTTGCAGAATTAAACTTAGACTTAGTATTTGAAAACTTAAACCATGTAATAACATATAATCCATTACCTAAGTATCCAGCTACAACAAGAGATATAGCTTTATTAGTTAAAGATGAAGTATTTGTTAAGCAAATAGAAGATATAATAAAAGCTAATGGAGAAGACATATTAGAAAGCTACCAATTATTCGATGTTTATAAAGGTGCTCAAATAGAAGAAGGACACAAATCAATAGCATATTCTATAACATACAGAAGTAAAGAAAAAACATTAACAGATGAAGATGTTGCAAAAGTTCACGACAAGATAGTTAGCGAATTAAGCGAAAAATTAAATGCTAACTTAAGATCTAATTAATTTAAGATACAATTGTAGGGGGGCTAGGATGAACAAGGTCATAGTAAAGATACATGGATCTGAATATCCTATGGTATCTGAGAAATCAAAGGATTATATGATGAAAATAGCTAATTATGTAGATGAAGAGATGGCTAGAATCTTTGAAGCTAATAAGATGCTTAGTACATCACAAGTAGCTATATTATCAGCACTAACTGTAACGGATTTACTATTTGAATGTTCTGAAGAAAATGATAAGTTAACTAAAGATAATGAAGAGCTAACTAAAAAGGTTAATATTCCTGATCAAGAAATTCAATTAGAAATGAGAAAGATGAAGTTAGAAATAAATAATAAGAATGAAGAAATAAAAAAGTTGAAAGAACAAATAGATTCTTTAAAAGCTGAGTTAGAAAATAAGAAGTCAGAATTAGAAATAGTAGAAAAGTTTAAAACTGAAATAGAAGGCTTAAACAATACTATAGCTGAAGCTAATGAAAAAACAGAAGTAGCTGAAAAATTGGCTTCTGATTTCCAAAATAAACTATATGATTTACAACTAAAGAATATAGAATTAGAGCAAGAGCTAAATTATATAAAACACTCAGGAGAACTATTAAAAAAATAGAATGCTAAAAAAAACCTTCAGGAAAAATAACCTGAAGGTTTTAGTTTTTATATAAAGTGTGTATAAATATAGATGTTATAAATATAAGAAGTTAAATAGGAGGTAGTTATGAATACAGAATTACTAGCACCGGTAGGTAGTTTTGATGCTTTAAAAGCCGCAGTACAGAATGGAGCAAATGCAGTTTATTTAGGTGGTAAAGAGTTTAGTGCTAGAGCCTCTGCTAACAATTTTGATAGAGATGAATTAAAAGAAGCTGTTAGATATGCACATATAAGAGGAGTTCAAGTTTTTGTAACAGCAAATACTTTAAGAAAACAAAATGAAATTGAAGAGTTTTTAGAATATATAAAATATCTATATGATATAGATGTAGATGCAATAATTCTTCAAGATATAGGTATGGCTAGACTTGTAAAAGAGTTATTACCTGATTTTGAAATACATGCAAGTACTCAAATGGTTGCACACTCTTTAGAAGATGTACTATATCTACAAAATATAGGATTCGATAGAGTAGTTTTAGCAAGAGAGCTTAATATACAAGAAATAGAGCATATATGTAAAAACTCAAATGTAGATATAGAAGTATTCGTTCATGGGGCTTTATGTGTTTGTTATTCGGGACAATGTCTAATGAGTAGTATGTTAGGAAATAGATCTGGAAACAGAGGTAGATGTGCCCAACCATGTAGACAAAAATATGAGTTAATAGATATATACTCTGGTGAAGTTATAAATACAGATGGAGAATATTTATTAAGCCCTAAAGATTTAAATTCTATACAAGATATAGATAAGGTAATAGAAGCTGGAGTACATTCATTAAAAATAGAAGGAAGAATGAAAAGACCAGAATATGTAGCAACAGTTATAGGAAGTTACAGAAAAACTATAGATGAATACATGGAAACTAAAAAAATTAATGTATCTGATGAAACTATGAACAATCTATATACTATATTTAATAGAAAGTTTACAAAAGGATACTTATTTGGAGATGTTGGAGAAGATATTATGAACTCTAATAGACCAAATAACCTAGGTTTATATATAGGAAAAGTTGTAGACTATAATAGAAAAGCTAAGAGACTTAAGATAAAGCTAGAAAACACACTTAAAAAAGGTGATGGTATAAGTATAGGCGGAGGTACTATTGGTAGAATTATAAAATCTAATGGAGATATAGCTAATATAGGCTATAAAGGTGAAACTATAGAATTAGATTTTATAGGTGATGCTAAGCGAAATCAAATAATATATAAAACTTCAGATAGTGACCTATTAAATACAGTACAAAAAACATTTGAAGAAGATACTGAAAATGTAAAAGTAAGTATAGATGCAAAAATAGAAATAAAACTAGGTAAAAAACCTAGATTAACTTTAAGTGACTCATTTGGAAACACTACTACATTAGAGGCAGATAAAGAAGTAGAACAAGCTATGAAGGTAGCCCTAAGTGAAGAAAAGGTAGTAACACAAATTAGTAAGCTAGGAAATACATCATATATCATCAATAATATTACTGTTGATATGGATGATAATGTTAGTTTACCTATAAGTACTTTAAATCAAATGAGAAGAGATGCTATAGAAAGCTTAAGTGAAGAAAGAGTTGCTATAAAGAATAGAGCCTATAAAAATAAGGAAATAGCATATAATCCAAAA
>JAFOOW010000068.1 GCA_017425305.1 Peptostreptococcaceae bacterium
CTATATATTTTATTTCCTTTAGGCATTTTTAATAAATCTTCCTTACTTATTACTCCTAAAGCAAATACTAATACCACATAAACTATAGCTCCAATACCTATTGATACTATTGTAGCTAAACTGTTTCCTATCATTCCTACAACGAATCCATAAGCTAACTTAACAGATGCAAACATTGCTATTACTGTTATTAAAGGTTTTATAAAGAACTCCTTTGCAGAAAGTTTCATTTTCATTGCTCTCTTTATGTAAATTAATTCTAGTACACCTGCCACAAGATAAGCTGTTACTGTACCTAATGCAGAACCTATAACATTTATTTCTGGTATAGCCGTTAAAGTATAACTTATAGCTACTTTACATATCATACCTATAACTAAACATACTACTGGAACTAATGGTTTCCCCATACCTTGAAGTATTCCATTTAAAGATTGTATTAATCCTAAGAATATTACGCATGGAGTAAGAACTAAGAATATTGTTCCAACCATATGAGGTTCTTTTGGATATAAAAGTTTTATTATAGGATGTGCTAATGATGCCATACCAAATGCACATGGTAAAACAACCATTAAAGTTATTTTTATAGCACTCTTAGTTTCTTTTATAGCTTTTACTCTATCACCTATAGCACAAGCTTCAGATATTGCAGGAACTAAACTCATACTCATAGCTACAGTTATAACTGCTGGTAAGTTTATTATAGACATAGCTAATCCTGTTAACTGACCAAACATCATATTTGCTTCTACTTGAGTAAATCCAGCTTCCATTAATCTTCTAATAACAATTACGTTATCTATCATATTTACTAAAGGCATAACAGATGCACCTATAGTTATAGGAATTGCAACTACTAGTAACTTCTTCATTATTGTAGGAACATTTTCTTCTCTACAATTCTTACTTGATTTAATTTCTCTTTTTATAGTTTTTCTATTAGCAAAATAAGCCATTATTAGATATATAATAGATGCTATTGCTCCTATTGTTGCACCCATTATAGCTCCTGCTGCACCTTGCTCTGGTCCTGGATTTGAACCTAGTTTATTCATTAGTAGATATGCTAAAGTTATACCTAAAGCAACTCTAAAAATTTGCTCACTTATTTGAGAAACTGCTATATGAGTCATTTCCCTTCTACCTTGGAAATATCCTCTATATGCAGACATTACTGGAACAAATAAAAGTGCTGGCGATATTGCAAGCATTGCATATTTAGCTCCTGGATTTTTCATTATATCATTTACTATGAAATCTGCTCCAAAGAAGAATATACAAAATGCTATAAATCCTGTTATAGCAAGAACTGTATAAGATACCTTAAATATCTTATGTGCTCCTTTATAATCTCCTATGGCATTTTTTTCTGATACTAACTTAGCTAATGCAGTTGGAAAACCTGCTGTTGCTAATGTTAAGAATAACGTATATACAGGATACGCAGCTTGATAGTATCCCATCCCCTCTGCACCTATTAAGTTCCCAAGAGGTATTCTAAAAAATGCACCAATTATCTTAACAAGTACACCTGCTAATCCAAGTATAAGGGCACCTTTTAGAAATGATTCTTTACCTTTACTGTTACTCATAAATAACCTCCAAATTATGTTATATAACAAAGTCTAATATAACATATATGCAACAGGAGATTCAATATATTACCATATAAACGTTAAAAAGACCCTAGTGTTAAACGGGCCTTTTTAAATAATTACTGAACTTGTTTCCCTAAGAAATTAGCTGCAACTTTTAAAAGTTTTTCATCACTTTCATTTAGTCCAGATGCATCCTTAGATACTAAACATATAGAACCTATACAGTCACCTGATGTACTCACTATAGGCATTATTATTTGAGATAAGTATTCCATAGAATCATCTTTGTGTAAAGAAATTAATTTATTATCCTTTACATAGTTAGTAGTTCTATTTTCTATTAATTGTTCTAATTCTTTACTTATACTCTTTTCTTTATAATCTTTTTTAGGAAGTTTAGAAACAGCTATTATTGAATCTAAGTCTGTAACTATAACTCCATGTCCTAGTGTTTCACCTAGTGTTTCTGCATATTCTTGAGAAAATTCGTTTAGTTCACCTATTGGAGAGTATTTTTTAAGGATTACTTCTCCATCCTTTGCAGTAAATATTTCTAATGGATCTCCTTCTCTTATTCTTAATGTCTTTCTTATTTCTTTAGGAATAACAACTCTTCCAAGGTCATCTATTCTTCTAACTATTCCTGTAGCTCTCATATCAGATTAATCCCTCCATCAGTAACTTTGAGTTTATTTTTACCAACCTATAAGAAAAATATGCAAAAAAGCCTATACTATCCCAACAGTATAGGCTTTTTTATTTATATTTTAGTTTTTACTGCTTCATCTTCATTTTTTTCAATCTTTGAAGATGCTTCTAGCTCTTTTACTTTTTCAAGATATTTCTGATATAATAGTTCTTTTTTTATATCAGACTTAGCTTCATCAAAAGTTTCTTCTTTATAAACTTTATCTGTAACCTTTATTATATGATATCCATATTGACTTTCTACTATCTCAGATACTTCACCTTTTTTAAGCCCAAAAGCTGCTGCTTCAAATTCAGGAACCATTTGTCCTTTTTCAAAGAAGCCTAAATCTCCACCATTTACAGCTGAATACTCATCTTGAGAATATTCTTTTGCTAGTGTAGCAAAATCTTCACCAGCTTTTACTTTTTTGTAAATTTCTTCAGCTTCTTTCTTAGCTTCTTTTTTCTTTTCTGGTGATAATTCTTTTCCATCTTTATCTACAGTAGATATTAATATATGAGAAGCTCTAACTTTATCTTCTGTAAATTGAGATTTATTATCTTCATAATATTTTTTCATAGCTTCTTCAGATATTTCTGTTTCTTTATCAAATTTATTTTTATAGTTTTCAATAGATAAATCTTTTTTAAGTTGGGTTTTTAAAAACTCATCATCTATATTATTATCTTTTAAAAATTTAGCATAATCTTTATCTTTTTCTATACTAGCTTTTAACTGTTTAAACTTTGAATCTACATCTGACTGTTTAGCTTCTAAATTTTCTTTTTTAGCTTCTTGATATACAACTTCTTCTTGTATCATTTGGTTTAATATACTTTTTTTAAGTTCATCTTTATACTTTATACCATCACCTATTTCTGCTTCCCACATAGTATCCCCATACATTTGTGTAACTGACTCTTTATAAGTTGCAACAGTTTTTTCAAAATCAGAAAGACTTATTTCAGTTCCATTAACCACTGCTACAGGTCCTTTAGAACTACAAGCAGTAGTCATTACTCCCAAAACAACTAACATCATCATTGATATTATTTTTTTCAAAATACAACACCCTTTCCCTAAATTCCTATTTGATATTATTACACATACCTTCTAATAATCCTTGTAATTCTTCAATAATTTTATATCCATTTTTCTCCTTAGTTTGATATCTTGTTATTGGTGCTAGAATTACTTCGTCTTTTAACATCCTAATTTTCTCAATATTAAGCTTCTTACATAATGTTTTTATATAAGCTATAGATATAAGTGTATCTACAGATTTAGGTATATCAGAGAATCTATCTTCTAATTCTTCTCTTATATCAGCCATATCTTCTTCATTTTCTATAGAAGCAATTTTCTTATACATCTCTATCTTTATAAGCTCATCATCTATATAAGTATCAGGAATATATGCATTTACAGGTAAATCCACTTCTGTATCTACCTCTTCTTTAACAACTTCTCCCTTAACTTTTCTTATAGCATCATTAAGCATTTTTACATATAAATCATATCCTATAACAGCCATATGACCATGTTGTTGAGGACCTAATATATTACCTGCTCCTCTTATTTCTAAGTCTCTCATAGCTATCTTAAATCCTGAACCAAACTCAGTAAATTCTTTTATAGCTTTAAGTCTTTTCTCTGCTACTTCACTTAAAATTTTATCTTTTTCATACATGAAATAAGCATAACCTTGTCTGTTGCTTCTACCAACTCTACCTCTTAGCTGGTATAGTTGTGCTAGTCCCATCTTATCTGCATCATAAACTATCATAGTATTTGCATTTGATATATCCATACCTGTCTCTATTATAGTTGTACAAACTAATACATTATATTCTTTATTTAAAAATCCTAGTATTATATTTTCTAGCTCCTTACCAGTCATTCTTCCATGACCTACAGCTACCTTTGCATCTGGAACTAATCTTTGTATCATACTAGCCATTTCATCTATTTTTTCAACTCTATTATATACAAAGAATACCTGACCACCTCTAGAAATTTCTCTTTCAATCTCATCTTGTATTATACTTTCCTTACCTTCAACAACATAAGTTATAACAGGATGTCTTTCTTGTGGTGGCTCTTCTATAACACTCATATCTCTTATACCACTTAAAGACATATGTAATGTTCTAGGTATAGGTGTCGCTGATAAAGTAAGAACATCTACTGTAGACTTTATTTTCTTTAAAGCTTCTTTATGTTTAACCCCAAATCTTTGCTCTTCATCTATAACTACAAGTCCAAGATTTGGAAGTTCTATATCTTTAGATACTATTCTATGAGTTCCTATAATTACATCTACCAAACCTTTTCTTGCATCTTCTATAATTTGCTTTTGTTGTTTAGGCGTTTTGAATCTACTTAAAACTTCTACTCTTATAGGATAGTTTTCAAATCTCTCTCTGAAGGTATTGTAATGCTGTTGAGCAAGGATTGTAGTTGGAACTAATACTGCAACTTGCTTTTGCTCCATACAAGCTTTAAAAATGGCTCTAATAGCTACTTCTGTTTTACCATATCCAACGTCTCCACATATAAGCCTATCCATAACCTTACTAGACTGCATATCTTTTTTAGTGTCTTCAATAGCTTTTAATTGGTCATCTGTTTCTTGATATGGGAATAAAGATTCAAACTCAGCTTGCCAAGGAGTATCTTTAGAGAATTTATAACCTTTAACCTTTTCTCTCTTAGCATATAGCTCCACTAAATCTTTAGTCATTTCTTCAATTTCTTTTTTAACTTTAGCCTTAGCCTTAGACCATTCAGAACTTCCAAGTTTATTTAGCTTAACTTTTTCAGCATCTGAACCTATATACTTTTGAATTTTATCCATTTGGTCTATAGGAACATATAAGTTATCTCCACCTTGGTAAACAACCTTCATATAATCTTTTTTAACACCATTTACAGTAAGTTGGTCTATTCCTGTATATCTACCAACCCCACTATTTTCATGAACTACATAATCGCCTATATTTAAGTCTAAGAAAGTTTCTATCTTTTGACCTTTGTTAAACTTTTTAGATTTAGTTTTAACTCTCTTATGAACTCCAATCATTTCATTATCTGTTATCACATCAAACTTTATTGACTTATATTGGAATCCCGAACCTATATTTCCCGGGACTATTACTACTTGAGAAGATTGTATTTCTATATCTCTCTTTTTAGATATTATAGTTTCTACTCCTAAATCTAATAATTCCTTATTTAACTTCTTAGCTCTATCATAAGTATTAGTTGCAAGAACTACTTTATGACCATTGTATTTTAGTCTTTCTAGCTCCTCAGCTAATACATCCATTTTCGCATTGAAGGCAGGTATTTCCCTACACTCAAAATTAACTATAGATTTTACATTAAATTCATTTATTGACTTAGGTAAAATCATATTTAGTATTATTTTTTTATCTTCTATAACATATTCTAAATCTGAATAATGATATAACAGCTTTCCTTGTTGCTTTAAAGCTAATCCTCTTTCAAGATTAAGCTTGTAGTTATCCTTAAATTCATTTATATAATTTTCACATCTATCTTTTAATCTAGATACATCACTAATGAACACTACAGCATCATCTTTTAAATAAGTAAATATGCTCTTATTTTCCTCTGGATATATATAATCTATGTAATTCTCTATTCCCTGGAAATAGGTCTTACTAGCTATATTATCTATATTCTTAAAAGTATCTGAATCAGTTAACTTAGTAGTATCATTTTTTATTCTATCAACTGCTTCTTCTATATTTTCTGGATATATAAACTCTCTTGAAGGAGTTATAGTACACTTTTTAATTTTCTTTATAGACTTTTGTGAAAAAACATCAAAAGTTCGTATAGATTCTATTTCATCATCAAATAGTTCTATACGAATAGGGTCTAAATATTCTAGTGAGAATATATCTATTATTCCACCTCTTATACTAAACTGACCAAAACCTTCTATTTTTGATACTCTTTCGTATCCTAGGTTAACAAGCTTTTCAGCTAGTTTTTCTAAGTCTATTACATCCCCTATTTTGTAGGTAAATATATTTTCTTTTAAAACTTGTTTTGGTATATATTTTTTTAGTATTGCTTCTGCAGAAGTTACTATTATAGTACTTTCATTATTTATTAACTTTAATAAAGTTTTTAACTTATTTGCTTCTTCTTTTCTATCCTTTGCATCTAGATGATAAAAGTAGATATCTTGTGAACTTAGATAATCTACTTTGTCTTTCATATAAAAACATAAATCTTCATATACCTTCTTAGCTTCTAAATCAGTATTTGCAACGTATAGAATTTGCTTTTTCAAATCACTAAATATAGAATAAACTATATTTGGTTTTTGAGATTGTAATAATCCATTTACTAATACTGTACCCTGATTACCTTCTATACTGTTTATTATGTCTTTATATTCTTTTGAATTTTGCAAAGGAGATATAAAAATATCAGTCATCTTTAAATCCCCCTTTATATTAACCGTTATATTGGTTCATAGCTTTATCTATATTTTCTCTTATCATACAATCTACAGATTTTGCTGATTTTTCTAGTCCAACTTGTAAATCATCAGCTTCTTCTTTTCTAAATCTAGATAAAACAAAATCAGCTAAATCTTGTCCTGGTCTTGGTCTTGATACTCCTACTCTTATTCTTGGGAAATCTGATAG
>JAFOOW010000069.1 GCA_017425305.1 Peptostreptococcaceae bacterium
AAAACTTTTAAACTTGTCCACTATAGGACCTATATTCATTACTTTTTCTACTTCTCCATCAATTTGTAAACCATTGTAGTCTAAAAATGCTACCATATTATCTAATTTATAGTGAGCAGCACTCATAGCAGCTTCCCAAATTAGACCTTCTTGAACTTCTCCATCTCCAAGTAATGCATATACCCTCCATGGAGCATTGTCTAATTTAGATGCCATAGCCATACCACATGCTACAGAAAAACCTTGTCCTAAAGAACCTGTAGATATTTCTACTCCAGGTGTTCCCTTCATATCTGGATGACCTTGCAACATAGCACCTACTTTTCTTAAAGATAATAATTCATTTTTATTAAAGTATCCTTTTTCTGCTAAAGTTGCATATAAAACCGGAGCAGCATGTCCTTTTGATAAAACAAATCTATCTCTATCTTCTTTCTTTGGATTTTCAGGATCTATGTTCATTTCATCAAAATAAAGTGCAGTTAATATTTCAACTGCTGAAAGCGATCCTCCTGGATGACCTGATTTAGAACCATGTATCATAGTAACTATATCTTTTCTTATGTTACGTGTAATTTCATTTAATCCTTTATGGTCTCTCATGTAATTACCTCCCTTTGTTTATGAGCAAAACTAATATTTTTTGGTTATGTACTCTTTGATGATTTATAGTAATTCCATATTATTATATCACTTTTCATATTAAATTTTGCTTAATTTTGTAAAAAAAAATTATTGATATGCATATATCAATAATTTCTTAAAATCGAAATAAACCTAAGCTTATCTGTAAACTTCCGTCTACTTTAGCCATCATGCTTTCATCTAGACAACCTATTTTTTCTCTTAATCTTTTTTTATCTATTGTTCTTATCTGCTCTAAGAGAATTACTGAATCTTTATTAAGTCCGTATTCATTAGCGCTTATTTCTATATGAGTAGGCAATTTGGCTTTGTTGATTTGGGATGTTATGGCAGCTACGATTACGGTTGGACTGTACTTATTTCCGATATCATTTTGAACAATAAGTACAGGTCTTATTCCACCTTGTTCAGATCCAACAACTGGGCTTAAATCAGCATAATATAAATGTCCTCGTTTTATATCTAAATTATTAGTACTCACCTTGAGCTATTGTCCCTTCAAGGTCATCATTAAAAGATACCTCATTTGTCATTCCTAGCTCTGCTAATGTTAAATTTATTTGACCCATTTCTTTATATCCTTTTATCATGGATTCCTTTAGATCAAATTTCTTTTTTTGAGTAATATAGAATTGAAAAGCTTCTTTAGCAAAGTCTTCTCTATTACTATTTTCTAATTGAACTATGTGATCTACTTCTGAAATTAGAGAATCAGGTAAAGTAAACACAATTTTTTCTTTGCTCATATTGTGCACAAAATCGCCTCCCAGGGTATACTCTCATATTTATTTTACCAAATAACTACAGCGTTGTAAAATTGCATTTCTTTCCATATAAACACGTTCTACTCTTCTTGAAATCATACATAAAACTTCATAGTTTATAGTTTTCAGATCATTAGATATGTTTTCTATAGATTCATTTTCAGTCTCAGAAAATATTATAACCTCATCACCGATTTTTATGTCTATATTTCCATATATTTTTGCCATACATTGATCCATACATATACTTCCTACAATATCAAATGCCTGACCTTTTATATATACCTTAGGATTAGATTGCATTCTTGTAAATCCATCAGCATATCCAATCGGTAAAGTTATGATTCTTTCTTTTTCTTTACTTATATATTTACGACCATAACTAACAGAAGTATTAGGTTCAATTTCTTTTATATGTGAAACTCTTGTTTTTAAAGTCATTGCAGGTTTTAATTTTAACTTTTCTTTTTTAACCTCATCTGATGGGTAATGACCATAAAGAATTATTCCACATCTAACCATATTATAATCTATATCTTTTAAGTCCATTATTGCTGCACTATTAGAAACATGCTTAATTGGAATTTGTACACCTAATCTTTCTAATTCATCAGTTACCTTATTATATTTTTGAATTTGTTCGTAAGTAAACTCTTTATTTGCTTCATCAGCCGTTGAAAAATGAGTGTATATACCTTCAATTTTAATATTAGATAATTTACTTATTTCTAATATATCATTAACAGAATTCATATTTGCTTTGAATCCTATTCTACTCATACCTGTATCTATTTTTATATGAATATTTGATGTTAAATTTAATTGTTTAGATATATCATTTATTTTTTTAGCCACTTCATAAGAGTATACAGTCAAACTTATTCTATTAGTTATACCCTCTGTTAATGCTTCATCTGGTATATAACCTAAACATAATATCGGTAATGTTATATTATTTTGTCTAAGCTCTATGCCTTCTTCCAGCCTAGATACTGCTAAATAGTCTACTTTTTCTCTCTCTAATAACTTTGATATTTGAACTGATCCATGTCCATAAGCATTAGCTTTTACTACTCCACAAATTTTAGTGTTTTCTTTTAATAATTCTTTTATATTGTTTAAATTGTATTTTATGTTATCTAGATTTATCTCGGCCCATGTAGGCACTACTGTCATATTCTCTGTCATGTCTATCCTCTCAATCTTACTTGTATTCAAAATTTGAGTAATTTACTTCAAATCTTCTATTCCCCTCTTGATCTAGTATTTCTAGTTTTGTTGGGTAGTTTTTCTTACTATTTATATACAATATTTGTTTATAAAAATACTTAGTATTTCCAGGTATTGATGTTGTAAGTTTTAAACTACCATTTTTTAAATCAATTTTAATATCTTCACCTTGCATATAATTTTTAATGAAGTCCCCTATAAATAAGTGTTGACTATCTTCTCCTACATTGTCCATGACAACTTTATCATTTACATTAGGATTAGTAACTATTATCTTATTACCTTTATATTCTATTGTCTTTCCTTTTATATGTTCAGGTTGTAAAACCTTCAATTTAAAATGATCTTCATCTGTATATTCATGTATAAGTGAATATTTTTGTGATTCTTTATTTCCAATAACTTCTATATCCGCTTTGCATTTATACGAAGACATATTAGTTATTTTCTTTTGAAAGTTTTTATATGCCTCTTCTTTTGTGGACTGTCTTTTCTGGCATCCTACACCTATGATAAGTACTACTGCCATCAAACTTAAAATAACTATAGCCCACTTTTTTCTCACTATATACCTCCTAGTAAATTCTTTTTATTCATACATAGATTTTATGATATCATACCTGCAAATTATACCTTTTATTTTATTATCCTTGTCTACAACTGGGACTCTGTTTACTGACTTTTTTATCATTATATTTGCTACATCATCAAATGTATCATCTTCATATACCTTAATAACTTCTTTAGACATTAAGTCCTTTACTTGTACTGCAGCTATATCCTGTATATCTTTTTCCATCTTTTTAAAATCTTCTAGATATATTACTCCTTGTAAAAATGTAATAAATTCAGGAGCAGCTACATGTTTTTCTTTTTTGATTATATCTGTTTCAGATATTATTCCTACAACTCGATTATCTTCATCTACAACTGGAAGACCACCAATCTTTTCATGTATTAATATTTTAGCTATAGATTTTATTGTGTCTGTTTGCTTAGCTACTTTTACATCTGCAGTCATTATATCTTTAGCTTTTTTGTTGTTCATTTTATCACTCCTTAACGATTGCAATAGCATTAGAAACTGCATAATTATCACTATGCGATATAGAAACTTTTATTTCTAAAACATTATAATCTATGCACATCTTGTTTAAATTATTATAAGTTTTAACTATAGGTTTTCCTAATTCATTTCTTAAAACTTCAATATCAATAAAATTAAAATTTCTTATACCTGTTCCCATAGCCTTACTTATAGCTTCTTTTGCTGCAAAATTTCCAGCTATTGTTTCAATCTTAAAATTTCTTGACTCAAAATATTTTATTTCTTCTTTAGTAAAAAGTTTATCTAAAAATCTTTTATTCTTATTTAATGCATCTTCTATCCTTTTTATTTCCACAATATCTATACCAATATCTAATATATTCACAGATACCTCCAAATTGCTTATATAATACTATTTTATTACGAATATTTAAATATATACAAAAGCTGTAAGTAAAATTTACATATCTTCTCACTTTAATTATATTACTATAATGTTCTTAAATTTGATAGTTCCACTATAATTTACTTTTTAGATATAGTGGTATGTTTTTTACAATAAAAAAGCTAGAGATTATCTCTAGCTTTTTACTATTTCCAATCTGCTGATTCAGTTATTATTACAGCTTGCTCTTTGTCAACCTGTATGAATCCACCAGATATTTGTGCTTCTTTAAATTTTCCATCTTTTTTTAAACGTAAAGTTCCTTCTGATAATCCAGCAACCATAGGTCTGTGGTTTTTTAATATACCTCTATCACCTTGAGTTGTTCTAACGATTATCATTTCTGCAGTACCTTCATAAAAGATTTCATCAGGAGTAACAATTTTAACTGCAAGTTCGCTTGCCATTATTATCTACTCTCCTTCGCTTTTTCAACTGCCTCTTCTATGCTTCCTACGAATAAGAATGCAGACTCTGGTAAGTTATCATGCTTACCTTCTAATATTTCCTTGAAACTTCTTACAGTTTCTTTAACTGGAACATATTTACCAGGTATACCTGTGAACTGTTCACCAACGAAGAATGGTTGAGATAAGAATCTCTCTATCTTTCTTGCTCTATTAACAGTTACCTTATCTTCATCAGATAATTCATCCATACCAAGTATAGCTATTATATCTTGAAGTTCTTTATACTTTTGAAGTATAGATTGAACAGCTACTGCTACTTCATAGTGTTCTTTACCAACTATAGCTGGGTCTAGAACTCTAGATGTAGATTCTAATGGGTCAACAGCTGGGAATATACCTAGAGAAGCTTTTTGTCTAGATAAAACTGTCTTAGCATCTAAGTGAGTGAATGTTGTAGCTGGTGCTGGGTCAGTTAAGTCATCCGCAGGTACGTATACCGCTTGAACAGATGTTATAGATCCTTTATTTGTAGATGTTATTCTTTCTTGTAATCTACCCATTTCTGTAGCTAATGTTGGTTGGTATCCAACTGCTGATGGAGTACGTCCAAGAAGTGCAGAAACCTCAGATCCTGCTTGAGTGAAACGGAATATATTATCTACGAATAATAAAACGTCTTGCCCTTCTTGATCTCTGAAGTATTCAGCCATTGTAAGACCAGTTAAAGCAACTCTCATTCTTGCTCCAGGTGGCTCGTTCATTTGCCCAAATACTAGAGCTGTTTTATTTATAACTCCTGTATCACTCATTTCGTGATATAAGTCGTTACCTTCTCTTGTTCTTTCTCCAACACCTGCGAATACTGATATACCACCGTGTTGAGTAGCTATGTTGTTTATAAGCTCTTGTATAAGAACTGTTTTACCAACTCCAGCTCCTCCGAACAGACCTATCTTACCACCTTTTAAGTATGGTGCTAGTAAGTCAACAACTTTTATCCCTGTTTCTAGGATTTCAGCACCTGGATTTAATTCATCAAATGCTGGTGCTTCTCTATGTATAGGGTGCTTAGGAGCTGTTTTAGGAGCTTCCTTACCGTCAACTGGCTCCCCTAATACGTTGAATATTCTTCCTAGTGTTTCTTCTCCAACAGGTACACTTATTGCAGCACCTGTATCAACAACTTCCATACCTCTTACAAGTCCATCAGTAGAACTCATTGATATACATCTTACTGTATCATTACCAACGTGTTGTGCAACCTCTATAACTATTTTATTATCTCCGTGCTTTATTTCTAATGCATTTAATAGATTAGGTATGCTTTTTTCATTATTGAACTTTACGTCAACAACTGGCCCGATAACCTGAACTATTTTACCTATGTTTGCCATGTCCTAACCTCCCTGTTTATTGAGCTGCAGCTCCTGCAACTATCTCAGATATTTCTTGAGTAACTGCCGCTTGTCTTGCTCTGTTATATTGTAACTCTAATGTAGCTATCATTTCATTTGCATTGTCTGTAGCTGACTCCATAGCTGTTCTTCTTGCTGCTTGCTCAGAAGCATAGGATTCTGCTAATCCTCCGTATATAACTCCCGATACATACTTAGGAACTATATATCCTAAAACAGCTGCTGGTGAAGGTAAATATTGAACCGCAGCTCCTTTTTTCTCTTCAGTTTCTTGAGTATTTTCTGCAATTATTGGTAATAATTGAGTTACTCTTGGCTCTTGACTTAATGCAGAAATGAATTCTGTATATATTAATTTAACTTCATCTATATCTCCATTTTGATATAAACTCATTATTGTATTTGATATTCTCATTATATCTTCATAGCTTGCACCTTCAACAGATGGTACAGATTCTATTAACTCAAAAGGACCTTTATTTGCAAACTCTTTTGCTTTCTTACCTATAGATACAAGCTTAACTTTGCTAGAATCTTTAGTTTCAGCTATTAAAGCTTTGAAAACATTTGAGTTATATCCTCCTGCAAGACCTCTGTCCCCAGCTATAACTACATAACATTTATTTTTAACTTCTCTTACTTTAAGAAATTCACTTTTAGATCCACTCGTATTTCTAGCTATATTTTGAACAGCTTCATTTAAAGTATTGAAATATCCTTTTGAGTTTTCAGCTCTTTCCTTAGCTTTTCTAAATTTAGAAGAAGCAACTAATTCCATAGCCTTAGTTATCTGCTTAGTATTTTCAACACTGGCAATACGAGTTTTAATTTCTTTCATTCCAGCTCCTGCCAATTTGGTTACCTCCTTTTCTTAAAAAGGATTACGCTTCTATTACAAATTTCTTTTTGAAATCTTTTATAGCGCTTGTTAATTCTTGAGTGAAGTCATCATTTGCAAGAATTTTTTCTCCTATTTGTGGGTAATTAGCATCTACGAACTCTAATAACTCTGCTTCAAATCTCTTTATGTTATTTACAGGTATATCTGCTAATAAGTTATTTGTAACTGCAAATATCATTATAACTTGATTTTGAACTTCCATTGGTTCATGTTCACCTTGCTTAAGTACTTCAACTATTCTTTCCCCTTGAGCAAGTCTCTTCTTAGTATCTTCATCTAAATCAGATCCGAACTGAGAGAATGCAGCAAGTTCTTTATATTGAGAGTAAAGAAGCTTTAATGGTCCTGCAACTTTTTTCATTGATTTTATTTGTGCAGATCCTCCAACCCTTGAAACTGATATACCAGGGTCAACTGCTGGTCTTATTCCTGCATAGAATAATTCTGGTACAAGATATATCTGACCATCTGTTATAGATATAACGTTTGTAGGTATATAAGCAGAAACGTCTCCACCTTGAGTTTCTATTATTGGTAATGCAGTTATAGATCCTCCACCTAATTCATCAGATAATTTTGCAGCTCTTTCTAGTAATCTAGAGTGTAGGTAGAATACATCTCCTGGATAAGCTTCACGACCTGGTGGTCTCTTAAGTAATAATGACATTTCTCTGTATGCAACGGCATGCTTAGTTAAATCATCATATACTATTAATACATGTTTTCCATCAAACATGAATTCTTCACCCATAGCAACACCTGCGTATGGAGCTAAGAATTGAAGTGGTGCAGATTCAGATGCAGTAGCAGAAACTACTATTGTGTAATCCATTGCTCCACCTTTTTCTAATGTACTAACTATTTGAGAAACAGTAGATCTCTTTTGACCTATTGCAACATATATACATATAACATCTTTACCTTTTTGGTTAAGTATTGTATCTATACATATAGATGTTTTACCTGTTTGTCTATCCCCTATAACAAGCTCTCTTTGTCCTTTACCTATTGGTATCATGGCATCGATTGCTTTTATTCCTGTTTGTAATGGTTGATGAACTGATTTTCTAGCCATTATTCCTGTAGCTTCAGATTCAACTGGTCTAAACTTATTAGTATTTATAGGTCCTTTTCCATCAACTGGTTGACCTAGAGCATTTACAACTCTACCTATCATAGCTTCACCAACTGGAACTTGAACTATATTACCAGTTCTCTTAACGATGTCTCCTTCTTTTATTCCAGAGTCATCACCTAATATAACAGCCCCTACCATTTCTTCTTCAAGGTTAAGAGCCATTCCGTATACTTTATTTGGGAACTCTAGAAGTTCACCAGCCATAGCTTTTTCTAATCCGTAAACACTAGCTATACCGTCCCCAACCTTTAAAACACTTCCTGTATCTGTTAACTCTACTTTATTTTCGTAGTTTTTTATTTGCTCTTTTATTATTGCACTTATTTCTTCTGGTCTTAAATTCATGGGTTCACCGCCCTCCTAAGATATTACTTGAGATAGTTGTTCCTTCATCTTATCTAAACGATTTTTAACTGTTCCATCTATCTCTTCATTTCCAAGTCTAACTAATACTCCACCTAGTACAGACTTATCAACTTCATTTTCAAGTACAACAGTTTTGTTGTATTTTGCAGAAAGTTTAGTTTGAAGTTCTTTGACTTCTTCTTCTTTCATCGGTACAGCTGTTATAACTATACCTTCTAATATATTATTCTTTTCATTTAATAACACTTTAAAGTCTTTTTCAATATCAGCAAGTAAAGCTAATCTATCTTTATCTGCTAATATCTTTAAAAAGTTAATCATGTTTTGACTTAACTTACCTTCAAATACTTTAGTTATTAAATCTTTTTTCTCTTCTTTTGATACTAAAGGAGATCTTAATATATTTGAAAAATCTTTATTTTCTTTAACTATATCTACTACAGCCTTTAATTCACCGTATAATTTATCAGTTGAATCTGTTTCTTCTCCAACTTGAAATAAGGCTTCAGCGTATCTACTTGCAACTATGTTTATCATTTAGTTTCGCCTACCTCTTTTATAAAGTCATTTATTAACTTTTCATGCTTAGATGCATCTATATCATTTTCTATAACCTTAGATGCAGCAAGTAAAGCTATTGAAGATATATCATCTTTAACTTCATTCATAACTTTTTGTCTTTCTTGCTCTATATCTTTAGAAGCTTTTTCTTTTATACTCATTGCTTCATTTTTAGCTGTAGATATTATTTCTTCTGATTTCTTATCTGCTCTTAAAGTAGCTTGCTTTATTATTTCTTGTCCTTGCTCTTTAGCAGAGTTTAATTTTTCTTCGTATTCTTTTCTAAACTTCTCACCCTCAGCTTTAGTTCTTTCTCCTTCAGCTAAATTAGATTGAATTTCTTTTTCTCTAGCTTCTATAATTCCTAAAACTGGTTTGAATAAAAGCTTGCTTAAAATAAAAAATACTAAGAATGTGTTTATTAATTGGATTATTAGCTCAACAGGTGATATTCCAATTAGTGGTTTTAATTCTACCATCCTTATTCCTCCTTTCTACTAATCACAATTCATAACTAGGAGATGGTTGCCCACCTCCTATTTATCCAATTACTTATCTTAAATTATCTTAATTATCCTATGAATGGATTAGCGAATATAAGGATTATTGCTATAACTAGTCCGTATATCCCTGTAGATTCTGCAACTGCAGCTCCAAGTAACATTGTTTGAGTTATATCACCTTTTGCTTCTGGTTGGTTACCAACAGCTTCTGCTGCCTTACCTGCAGCGAATCCTTGACCGATTCCTGCTCCTATACCTGTCATTACTGCTAGACCAGCTCCTATAGCTGAACCTGCTGCTATTATAGCTTGTTCCATAATTGTTTCCTCCTTAAATTAAATAATTATTTTATTTTTTAATCATGTTGATTGCTTAACTTGTTTAAATAAACATTAAGGTCTTGGCTCTTCTTCTACTGCATTTCCTACGAATACCATAGTAAGCATTATGAATATGAATGCTTGTAGTACTCCAGCGAATAAGTCGAAGTAGAAGTGTAGTGGTACTGGTATTACTAATTGTGCAAATGGTATCGATGTTCCTATTAAGGCTTTAGTTACAAATCCAAGGAATTGATAAACTAATGCCATTATAACAGCTCCACCTAATATGTTACCGAATGGACGGAAACTTAAAGATATTGGTTTTGCTATTTCACCTATTATGTTAAGTGGTAATAAGAACGGTACTGGTTCTAATAAACCTTTGAAGTAAGATAATCCACTTGATTTTATACCTGCATAATAAATCATAAAGAATGTTATTAATGCCCACGCTAATGTTGTATCTAAGTCTGTAGTTGGTGACCTAAATCCAAGTAAACCTATAAGGTTTGAGCATGCGAAGAATAAAAATAAACTTCCTATGTATGGTACAATAAAAGGTAATTTTTTAACCGCATGAGTTCCCATAGTTTCTTTTACCATATTATCTAGTAGTTTAACTACAAACTCTAAAAACAATTGCACTTTGCTAGTTGGAACTTTCTTTAAGTTTCTAGTTAATAAGTAAGATACTAATGCAAGTGCTGCTATTATCATCCAACTTACTACAACTGTTTCACTTAATTTAAAGTTGCCAAAATATAATATATATCTAGCTTGACTCACAATTACGCCTCCTTTCTTTTAAGTTTGTCTATTATCATTGTTTTACCTAATATAGCAAACTTAGTACTCAATAAGCCTATTGCAGTTCCAATAATACTTATATGAGGTGATTTTACAGAGACAAATAAAACTACAGCACTTATAAACATTCTTATGCTATATTGAGCTGAAGTATATGCCTGTGCTTTACCTACTGAGTAGTTTACAGACTTTTGTAAAGAAATAGCTAATAATCTGAAGTTCAAAACTGATATTATACTACCAAATAAAAGTCCTGTAATCATTTCCTTTGCTGAATTTGATAATAAAAGAATTAAAATCAATGCAATTAAATCAAAAATGATTATTCCTTTATGCACATTTTGTATTTCCTTTTTTAAGTTATTATTCATTGAATCACTTCCTTTTGGTATATACAATTAAAGTTTTATAAACACCAACAAATGCTCCACCTATTCCCCATAGTAAAAAGATAATTAATAACCATGGACTAGTTCCAAGCTTAGAATCTAGGTATTTTCCTAAGAAAGTACACCCTAATATAGGTATAATAATCATCAATCCTACTTGATTAATTAGTGAAAGCATATTCATTACTTCCATATACTTTTTTGCTTTACTCATAAATAGTCCACTCCATTATTATGGCTTAATTAATTCACATTAATCTCCTATTTCCTTATGTGCACATTTACTCATTTTATAAAAATTATATTTGTTTTTGAGTTTATTTTTAATTATATTTCTTTTAAGAAGTTTTATCAATACTATTTAAAGTTTTTAAATTTAATTTTTACTAAATTATTCCAATATTTTGAATAATTGTTTTTTATTGTTTTATATTGTAAAATAATCAAATTTAATTTTATTTTTGATTTAATTTAACTCATGATAATTACTATATTTATATACATTAAAAGTCTACATTATTTTTTATTTATAAATAAAAAAAGGTATCTATTTATGTTTTAGATACCTTTTTATTAGCTAATTATTTAGTTCCAAATAATCTATCTCCAGCATCCCCTAATCCTGGTACTATATATCCATGATCATTTAACTTTTCATCTATATTTGCAACATATATGTCTACATCTGGGTGATATTTGTGAACTTCTTCTATTCCTTCTGGTGAAGCTACTAAGTTAACTAATTTTATAACCTTAGCTCCATCTCTTTTTAATACATCTATAGCAGCAACTGCTGATCCTCCTGTTGCTAACATTGGGTCAACTATTATCATTTCTCTTTCTGCTATATCTTGAGGTAATTTGCAGTAGTATTCTACTGGTTGTAAAGTTTCTGGATCTCTATATAATCCAACATGTCCAACCTTAGCTGCTGGGATTAAGTTAACTAATCCATCAACCATTCCTAATCCTGCTCTTAATATAGGAACTATTCCTAATTTTTTACCTGCTATAACTTTAGCTGTAGTTTTTATAACTGGTGTTTCTATTTCTATGTCTTCTAAAGGTAATTCCCTTGTTATTTCATAACCCATAAGCATAGTTATTTCTGTTAAAAGCTCTCTGAAATCCTTTGATCCTGTGTTTTTATCTCTCATTAAAGTTAATTTGTGTTGTATTAATGGATGATCTGTTACTACTACTTTTTTCATGTTATATAAGCCTCCTATTTACTGTTCTTTTTTTCTATGTCATTTATCATATTAACTCTTCTTAAATGTCTTTCACCTTCAAACTCAGTATCTAACCAAGCATCAACAATTTCTAGTGCTAAACCTCTACCTAAAACTCTTTCGCCTAAAGATAGCATATTAGCATTGTTGTGTGCTTTTGACATTTTAGCAGAAAAAGTATCTGAAACAACTGCACATCTTATACCCGAAACCTTATTTGCTGCTAATGATATACCTATACCTGTTCCGCAACATACTATTCCGTAATCTACTTCTTTGCTAATAACTGCATTAGCAACTTTTTCCCCATATATAGGATAATCTACAGAGTCTATTCCATTACGAGTTCCATAATCTATAAACTCTATTCCTCTTCCTTCTAAGTGTTTTTTTATTTCCTCTTTTAAATTGTAACCTCCATGGTCACATCCTAGACCTATTTTCATGGCTTATACCTCCATTGAACTTGTTCTATCAGACTTTACTTAATTTTATATTATAACAAATATGAAAACATTTTTCCATATATATACATATTTTTTAAACTTTTATAAATTTATATCCAGCAGATTTCATTAATCTATTCATTATGGCTCTGCCTACTCCATCATTAGGAAAAGCTTCTGTGTATATGATATCTATTTTTCTATTATCCATTTCTATCAATACATTAAATAAATTACTAGCAACTTCTTCTAAAGTATTTCCTAGTTCTATAACTTCCCCTTCATATTTATCTTTATTTTTAGATAAACACATTACACCAGATTTAATATCTTTTTTATTGTTTTCTTCTATTAAATTATTTATCTTTTTTATTACTAAATCCTCTTTTCCAGTTACAATAAATACATCTCCATTAGGTGAATAATGAGTGTATTTCATTCCTGGCGCTTTAGCCTTTAAAACATCTTCTTTATTTTCTAAAGATGGGTCTATTAAAACTTGTCCTATTTCTACCTCTAATTGTTCCTTCGTTACACTTCCTGGTCTTAAAATCATAGGTATATCCATAGTCATATCTATAACTGTAGATTCAAGTCCAAAGTTACAATCACCACCTACTACTATACCTGATACTCTTCCATTCATTTCAGCACATACATGCTCCCCTTTAGTTGGTGATGGTCTACCAGATATATTAGCTGATGGTGCTGCTATAGGAATACCTGCTTGTTTTATAAGTTCTCTAGCTATCTTATGAGATGGCATTCTTATAGCAACTGTATCTAATCCTCCACTTGTTCTTTGTGGAACTATATCTTTCTTTTTAAATATCATAGTTAAAGGACCTGGCCAAAATCTGCTCATTAAAACTTTAGCTTTATCACTTATATCATTAGCTAGTTTATAAACTTCTTCTTTGCTAGATATATGTACTATTAATGGATTATCACTTGGTCTACCTTTAGCTTCATATATTTTCTTTACAGCATTTTCATCTAAGGCATTAGCACCTAATCCATAAACTGTTTCTGTAGGAAATATAACTGTGTTTCCTTCTTTTAATAATTCAGCCTGTTTCTTTATTTCTGCTTCATCTATATTATTTTTATCTATGTTGCTTATGATTGTTTTTATCATTAGTGTACCTTCCTTTGTTTCAGCTTATATGTAATTTACAATTACCATACCTACTAAAAATCCAATTATAGAATACATTGATCTGGTTTTTGGAAATATTTCTTCTAATACTACATACATCATTGTTCCTGCTGCAATAGCTAGAAAAACTCCTATTAATGAGCTAAATACCCCTCCAAAATAAGCTCCTAAAAAACTTCCTATTCCCATTGGTATTCCTGCAATTATAGTTAGTAATATTATTTTATAAGTACTCATTTTACTTCCAACTAAACTTAAAGCCATAGCTAATCCTTCTGGTATATTATGAATACCTATAACTATAGCAAGTGTCATTCCTAAATTCTCTGTAGCCATAAATGAAGAACCTATAGCTAACCCTTCTGGTAAGTTATGTAGTAATATACTTAAAAATATTAGATATCCTGATTGGAATCCCTTACCATGTTCTAGATTTGCCTTTATTAACATAGTCATAAGTGCTCCAGCAAATATAAATACAACACTCAAAGGGAACCCTATTTCTGTCATCGATTCTTTTATCAAGTCAAATGTAACTACCGCTAACATTATTCCACCTGATAATCCCATAAAAAAGTTAATATATTTATCTACTTTTCTTTTGAATATAGTTGATATAACTCCCCCTAAGCCTGTTCCGATAACTCCAGCAATTAAACCTATTAAGGTTATTCTCCATACCATGTGATACACCCCCTTGTACACTTTATCTTTTAATTTTATGTATCACAAATAATCATTATTCCTTAATAAAAATAAATTAACTTACAACAAAATCCCTATTCAAAATAGGGATTTTTTCTATTTATAGATTATAAAGACATCATTTTTTCAGTTTGATCAACTGTTATTAATGCATCTATCATTTCAGTTAAATCACCATCTAAGAATGCATCTAACTTGTATAATGTTAAGTTTATTCTGTGGTCACTTACTCTACCTTGTGGGAAGTTGTAAGTTCTTATTCTTTCAGATCTATCTCCTGTACCAACCTGACTCTTTCTTTCAGCTGCTATATCTTTATTTTGTTCTGCAACTGCTTTATCATATAATCTAGCTTTTAATATCTTTAAAGCTTGTTCTTTATTCTTTAACTGAGATTTTCCATCCTGACAAGATACAACTTCACCTGTTGGTATATGTGTAACCCTTACCGCAGAGTCAGTTGTATTAACACTTTGTCCACCATTTCCTGAAGAACGGAAAACATCTATTCTTAAGTCATTTGGATTTATTTCTACTTCTACATCTTCTACCTCTGGTAATACAGCTACTGTAGCAGTTGATGTATGTATTCTTCCTCCTGATTCTGTAGCAGGTATTCTTTGAACTCTGTGAACTCCTGATTCATACTTAAGAACTGAGTATGCACCTTGACCTTTTATCATGAAAGATACTTCTTTGTATCCACCAACACCAGTATCACTAGCACTTAGTAATTCAACTTTCCATCTCTTTCTTTCTGCATATCTACAGTACATTCTGAATAAATCTCCAGCAAATAGAGCTGCTTCATCTCCACCTGCTCCACCTCTTATTTCAACTATAACGTTCTTGTCATCGTTAGGGTCCTTAGGTAATAATAATATCTTTAATTCATTTTCTATAGGTTCTACTTTATCTTCCATTTCAGCTAATTCCATCTTAGCTAATTCTCTTAACTCTTCATCTGACTCTTCTTGTAATATTTCTTTAGATTCAGCTATACTATTTTTTACTTCTTTGTATTCTCTAAATTTCATTATTATAGGCTCTAAGTCAGCATGTTCCTTAATAAGTTTTTGCCAAACTTTTTGGTCATTTATTATTTCTGGGTCTGCTATTTTTTCACTTAGATCTTTATATTTATCTTCTAGTACTTCTAATTTGTTTAGCATACTTTCACCTCTTTAATTGTAACATATCAATTTTTCATTATATCATAGTTTGAAACCTATAACAACTCTATCAATCCCTTGTAAGTCCTTCTTTGTATATATATTAGTGTATCCATTATGCTTTAATATCTCACTCACATCTTCGGCTTGGTCATGTCCTACTTCAAATGCTAATATACCCTTATCCTTTAAGTACTTAACAGATTCTCTAGTTATATCTCTATAGAAATCTAGTCCATCTTCTCCACCTTCTAAAGCTATATATGGCTCGTAATCTTTAACTTGTGTATGTAAAGTTTCTATATCAGCTCTTCTTATATATGGTGGGTTTGATACTATCACATCTAATTCTAATCCTTTATCTTCTATACCGCTAAATATATTTGATTTTATAAAGTTTATTTTATCTTCTACCTCATTAGATATAGCATTTTTTAATCCTATGCTTAATGCTTTGTCTGATATATCCAAAGAATAAACTTGGCAATCTTTAATATATTTAGCTAAACTAACTGTTATAGCTCCTGAACCTGTTCCTATATCAACTATTTTTAAGTTTTCTTTACCTTTAACAAGTTCTATAACTTCTTCAACTAAAGGCTCTGTATCCGGTCTAGGTATTAATACACCTTCTTCAACATAAAAATCTAATCCCATAAATTCTCTATTATTAACAATATAAGCTATAGGTCTTCCTTTTAGTCTATCTTGTATCATTTTATTAAAGCTATCTAATTGTTCTTTAGTTAGTTCTTTATGTAAGTTTAGATGTATATATAATCTATCTACATCTCCAAGAGCTTTACTTAATAAAATTTCAATATCTAACTTAGGTGTATCACTAATATGTGATAACTCTTCCATATATGTATTAAAAATTTCTCTAATTGTCATTTCTTTCTCCTTTGCTACTAGTCTAAAACGGCTTTTAATGATTCCAATGCAACTTCTAACTGACTATCATCCGGTTCATTAGTAGTAAATTTTTGTAGCATCATACCTGGATATGAAATTATTTTAGTAATAAAATTATCATATTTACCTACAAGCTTTATAATTTCATAAGCTACTCCAGCTACAATAGGTACACATATTATTCTCATCATTATTCTCATTATAGGATTTGGCCATCCAAAGAATGAAAATAATATAATAGAAGTAAACATAACTATAAACAAAAAGTTTGTTCCACATCTAGGATGTAAAGTTGTAAATTGCTTTGCATTTTCTACTGTTAATTCTAAATTATTTTCATAGCAGTATATTGCTTTATGTTCTGCTCCATGATATTGAAAAACTCTTTGTATATCTTTGTTTTTAGAAATTGTAACTATGTATATAAATAAAATACATAGTCTTGTTATTCCCTCAATTAAATTTAAAGCAAATTTATTATCTATAATATTAGAGAAAAATCCACCTATTATAGTAGGCGTTACAATAAATAAAGTTGTAGACAATAATAATCCTAAAAGTAATGATATTCCTATTATTGCATCATTAGCTTTATCTTTAAACACTTTACTTATTAATTTATCCAAAACATCTTCCTCTTCTTCTTCCTCTAAGAAAAACTCTGATGAAAAATTTAAACTTTTTATACCTTCAATCATTGTGTCTATTAATATAAAAGCACCTCTTAAAAATGGTATTTTATCTATATTCTTCTCAGATACCCAACTTTTTATTTTATTTTTTTCAACTACTATTTCTCCATTTGATTTTCTTACTGCTATTGCTCTTTTATTTTTCGATTGCATCATAACACCTTCAATAACAGCTTGCCCTCCAACAGATTGCTTTTTCATATTGTCACCTCTATTCCACTAATATTATTTATATAATACATATTACTATATATATAAATAAAAAAACACCTATAAAGGTGTTTTAATTAACAAAATTATTCTCCCACTACATGACACTTTCTGCATCTAGCTTCATAGCTTTCAACAGCCCCTACTTGTATTATAGGTGCATCATATTTAGCTGGTTTTCCATCTATTAATCTTTGAGATCTTGTTGC
>JAFOOW010000070.1 GCA_017425305.1 Peptostreptococcaceae bacterium
TATTTTGGAAGAAATAATATGAAATAGAAGTATAATTGGTCTATGTTTATGGAATGCTTGTAAATAAAAAAAAGAATGTGCTATAATAAAATAGTAAAATTATAGTAACTTAAACTATTACTATACATATAAAAGAATACTCAACAATTAGGAGGATAAAAAGTATGAAGGCAGAATTACTTAAAAGAGAAGGTAACCAAGTTACTTTTAAAATAACTGTAGATAACGATAAATTTGAAGCAGCAATAACTAAAGCTTACAATAAAAATAAAGGTAAGTTCAATATACCAGGATTCAGAAAAGGTAAAGCACCTAAGCAAATAATAGAAAGTCAATACGGAAAAGGTGTATTCTATAATGATGCTATAGATATGTTATTCCCTGAAGTATACCCAACAGCTTTAGATGAATTAAACATAGATCCAATAAACAGACCTGACTTAGATATAGAAGAAATAAGCAAAGACAATGGTTTAGTTATGGTTATAAATGTAGAAGTTAAGCCAGAAGTTAAGCTTGGAGAATACAAAGGTATAGAAATATCTAAACCTGTTTATACTGTAAATGAAGAAGAAGCTGGCTTAAGATTAGAAGAAATGAGAAACAGAGCTGCTAGATTAGTAGATGTAGAAGATAGAGCTATAGAAGCTGGAGATACAGCTATAATAGACTTCGAAGGATTCCAAGATGGTGTTGCTTTTGAAGGTGGAAAAGGAGAAAACTATAGCTTAGTTATAGGTTCTAACACTTTCATACCAGGATTCGAAGATCAATTAGTTGGAAAGAACAAAGGTGAAGAAGTAGAAGTTAACGTTGAGTTCCCTGCTGAATACCATGCAGAAAACTTAGCTGGAAAGCCTGCTAACTTCAAGGTAGTTGTTAAGAACGTACAAAGAAAAGAATTACCAGAATTAAATGATGAATTTGCAGCAGATACAACTGAATTCAATACATTAGATGAATTAAAAGCTGACTTAAGAACTAAGTTAGAAGAAGAAGCTAAAAACAGAGCTGAAGCTGAAATGAGAAATTCTTTAGTTGAAAAGGTATCAGAAGCTACTGAATTAGAAGTTCCAGAAGCTATGATAGAAGCTCAATTAGATAACATGATGATGGAATTAAACTATCAATTACAATACCAAGGATTACAGTTACAACAATTATTAGAAATGACTGGAAGAACTATAGAAGAGTTAAAAGCTGAAAGAAGAGAAGAAGCTACTAAGTTAGTAAAATCTTCTTTAATATTAGAAGCTATAGCTAAAGCTGAAAATGTAGAAGTTTCAGAAGAAGAAATAGAAGCTGAATTAGCTAAAATGGCTCAAATGTACAACATGGAAGTTGAAAAAATAAAATCAGCTATGAGACCAGCTGACTTAGAAGATATAAAAGGACAATTAACTATAAGAAAAACTATAGATTTATTAGTTGATAATTCTAAATTAGCTTAATTGAAGCATATTAATATACAGTAGCCTATAAAGGCTACTGTATATTATATATAGATAAATTATGAATAGGGGGTATAATCCATGGCATTAGTACCTGTAGTAGTAGAACAAACAGGAAGAGGAGAAAGATCTTACGACATATATTCTAAGCTTTTAAAAGATAGAATAATATTTTTAGGAGATGAAGTAAATGATGCTACAGCAGGACTTGTAGTAGCTCAGTTATTATTCTTAGAATCAGAAGATCCAGATAAGGATATATACTTATATATAAACTCTCCAGGAGGAAGTATAACAGCTGGAATGGCTATATATGATACAATGCAATATATAAAGCCTGATGTATCAACTATATGCATAGGAATGGCAGCTTCTATGGGAGCGTTTTTATTAGCAGCAGGAGCTAAAGGAAAGAGATATGCACTTCCTAATAGTGAAATAATGATACACCAACCATTAGGTGGGACTAGAGGTCAAGCAACAGATATAGAAATACATGCAAAAAGAATTATAAAAATGAAAGATACATTAAACTCTATATTAGCTGAACGTACTGGTCAGTCAATAGAAAAAATTAAAATGGATACTGAACGTGATAACTTCATGAGTTCTACTGAAGCATGTGAATATGGTTTAATAGATGAAGTGATTACTAAAAGACCGTAGACAAGAGAGGTGTTAATATGTCAAAATACGAAGATAAAAGACAGTTAAAATGTTCATTCTGCGGTAAAAATCAAGAACAAGTTAGAAGACTTATTGCAGGACCAAATGTATATATATGTGATGAGTGTGTTGAATTATGTGATGAAATAATTCAAGAAGAAATAGATGAAGTAACAGAAGAAAATGATGTTAATTTACCTAAACCAAAGGAAATGATGAATATATTAAATGACTATGTAATAGGTCAAGAAAAAGCTAAAAAAGCTTTATCTGTAGCAGTATATAATCATTACAAAAGAATTTATGGAAAGAATAAAGGGTCTAATAAAGAAGTTGAAATACAAAAGAGTAATATACTTTTATTAGGACCAACTGGATCAGGAAAAACTCTTCTTGCTCAAACATTAGCTAAAACTTTAAATGTTCCATTTGCAATGGCAGATGCTACATCATTAACTGAAGCTGGATATGTTGGAGAAGATGTTGAGAATATATTATTAAAACTTATACAGGCAGCTGACTTTGATATAGAGAAAGCTGAAAGAGGAATAATATACATAGACGAGATAGATAAGATAGCTAGAAAATCAGAAAACCCTTCTATAACTAGAGATGTTAGTGGAGAAGGAGTTCAGCAAGCATTATTAAAAATATTAGAAGGTACTGTGGCTAATGTTCCTCCACAAGGTGGAAGAAAGCATCCACATCAAGAATTCTTAAAGATAGATACTACTAATATACTATTCATATTAGGAGGAGCCTTTGATGGAATAGAAAGAATAATCCAAAGAAGAGGTGGAGAAAAAACTTTAGGATTTGGAGCTAAGATAGAAAGTAAGAAAGATATGGACCTTGGTAAAATATATGCACAGGTTCAAACAGAAGACTTACTTAAGTTTGGTATAATACCTGAATTTATAGGTAGAATACCTGTTGTAGCTACACTAGAGTTACTAGATGAAGAAGCGTTAGTAAGTATACTTAAAAAGCCTAAGAATGCACTAGTTAAGCAGTTCCAAAAACTATTAGAATTAGATGGTGTAGAGCTTGAATTTGAAGATGATGCACTTAGAGCTATAGCTAAAAAAGCTATAGAAAGAAATACAGGTGCTAGAGGTCTTAGAAGTATAGTTGAAAATATTATGATGGATATTATGTATGAAGTTCCATCTAGAGAAGATATTAAGAAAATAATATTAACAGAAAAAACTGTTAATGAAGAAGAAGAACCTGTAGTTGTTTTAAAAGACGAAGAAGAAAGCGCATAAAAAAGGAGCTTAAATAGCTCCTTTTTTATTTTAGATAGATTAAAAGGTTAGATAAGAATAAATAGGGTATACAAGCAATAATAATATTACATAATAAAAATAGTAGAAAACATATAAGATATAACTAATATTATTGAAAATTAAATTATGTAAATATATAATAAATAAAGTGACTAATCTAGCATTTGGAAGGAGTGATATTAGCATGGAAAAGAAATATGTAAATATAGAACGTGAACTACCTTTAGTTGCATTAAGAGGACTGGCTATATTCCCATATATGATATTAAGTTTTGATGTAGGAAGAGAGATATCATTAAATGCATTAGAAAGTGCTATGGAAGATGATGAAATGATATTTTTAACATCTCAAAAAGATTCATCAGTTGATGAACCTACAAGTGATGATTATTACCACACAGGTACTGTATGTAAAATAAAACAACTAGTTAAATTACCAGGTGATGGGGTTAGGGTATTAGTTGAAGGTATATCTAGAGGTGTTATAAAAGAGATAAATCAAGAAAAACCGTACATACAAGTAACTATAGATGAAATAGTTTATGATATGGATAGCATAGAAGATAATAAAGAAATTCAAGCTACTGTAAGAAATGTATTTGATGCTTTTGAAGAATATATAAATATAAGTAATAGAGTATCTCCAGATATACTTGCTACATTATCTGAAATGGATAATGAAAATAGATTTGTAGATACAATAGCTGCAAATATGTTTTTAAAACCAGAGCAAAAACAAGAAATATTAGATGAATTTGAAATTCAAGATAGATTAGAATTAATATTAAGAATTTTATTAGAAGAAATAGAATTACTTAAAATTGAAAAGAAAATAGCTTTAAAAGTTAAAAAGAGTATGAATAAAGTTCAAAAAGATTACTACTTAAGAGAACAACTTAAAGCTATACAAAAGGAATTAGGTGAAGATGAAGATATAGATTCTGAAGTTGAAGAATATAGAAAGAAACTTCAAAAGTTAAAAATACCTAAGGAATCTAAAGAAAAGATATCTAAAGAAATAGATAAGTTTTCAAAATTATCACCAATGGCTCCAGATTCAGCTGTAAGTAGAAACTACTTAGAAACTATATTCTCACTACCTTGGAATAAAGAAACTAAGGACAAGTTAGATATAAAGAGAGCTGAAGAAATATTAAATAATGAACATTATGGACTAGATAAAGTAAAAGAAAGAATTATAGAATATTTAGCTATAAGAAAATTATCAAAAACTTTAAAAGGTCCTATACTATGTTTAGTAGGACCTCCAGGTGTAGGTAAAACATCTATAGCTAAATCTATTGCAAACTCTTTAGATAGAAAATTTGTAAGAATATCTTTAGGTGGAGTAAGAGATGAAGCTGAAATAAGAGGTCATAGAAGAACATATGTGGGAGCTATACCAGGAAGGATTATAAATGGTGTAAAAGAAGCTAAAACTAAAAACCCAGTATTCTTATTAGATGAAATAGATAAGATGGCATCAGACTTTAAAGGTGATCCTTCTGCAGCTATGTTAGAGGTTTTAGATCCAGAACAAAACAAAGATTTTGTTGATCACTATTTAGAAACTCCATTTGATTTATCTAAAATATTATTTGTTACAACAGCAAATACTTTAAGCACGATACCAAGACCATTATTAGATAGAATGGAAGTTATCGAGTTATCAGGATATATAGAAGAAGAAAAGTTAAATATAGCTAAAAAGTATTTATTACCAAAGCAAATAAAAGAGCA
>JAFOOW010000071.1 GCA_017425305.1 Peptostreptococcaceae bacterium
TAATTTATGAAGGCTCTCCAATACTACCACTATATTTCTCAACATCTTCAGGAAACACAGAAAATAGTGAAGAAGTTTTTAGTGATAGTTATCCATATTTAAGATCAGTAGAAAGTCCATATGATAAAAATGCTCCTAAGTTTGCATCTAATATAAAAATAAATAATAATGATTTTATAAAAACTATAAATAAATCTTATCCAAAGGCAAAACTTTATGAAGAAAATCTATCCGATCAAATAAAAATATTAAATAGAAGTGAAGGTGGATCTGTTAACAAAATAAAGCTAGGCAATAAGGAGTTAGAAGGTGTTGATATTAGAAAATTATTTAATTTAAATTCTTCTAATTTTGAAATTAAATTTAATGATAAATATGTTGATATAGTAGTAAAGGGATATGGACATGGAGTAGGAATGAGTCAGTGGGGAGCAGAAGGAATGGCAAATGAGGGTCATATGTATTATGAAATATTAACTCATTATTATACAGATACAGATATAAAGGATATATATTAAGAACTATTTTAATAGTTCTTTTTTTATATAAAATTTACAAAAAATGTATAAAAATAACAAGTAAGGTTCACAATACTAGTATACGAATATATACGGAGGTGTATTATGAAAAAAATAAAACTACTAGAAAAAGATGGTTTTTATTTAGCCTTATTTGTTTGTGTTTGCTTAGTAGCTATTGGAGGGATATGGTTTACTAAAAATAGTGTAGACGAATTAGCTTCAAAGAATGGTTTTTTAGAAGATGGTAAAGAGGTTTCAAAAGGTAATGAAGAAGATGAAATACATTTAATAGAAAAAGAAGATGATTCTGTTCCTACATCAACACAATCAAAAGAAAACTTAGAAATGGCTAAAGAAAAAGAAGCTAATAATAAGTTAGAATATTTAGGTGAAAAAGTTATAAGAGATTATTCAGAAACAGAGCCAAGTTATTCTAATACATTAGATGTTTGGGAAATACATAAAGGTTTAGATATAAGTGCTAAAAAAGGTAGTAAAATAAAAACTATAATAGCTGGAAAAGTTACAGATGTTTATAAGGATGATAACCATGGGGTATCTGTAGAAATAGAAGGTAAAGATAAATTAATAGTAATATACTCAAATTTAGAGGAAAAAGTATCTGTTAAAAAAGGGCAAGAAGTTAAAGAAGGAGACATAATAGGTAAAGTAGGAAATAGTACTACAGTAGAGAGCCTAGATGGTCCACATGTTCACTTAACAGCAACTAAAAATGGAAAAGCAATAAATCCAATGACTCTAATAAAATAAAAATATAACAAGCTTAATCAAAATTGATTAAGCTTGTTATATTTTTTGATTAATTTACATATATATCAATAAGGATAGGATGTAAGGAGGGGGGAGCTTTGAGGTCTCATATAGAGGAGAGAGCTATAGTTGTAGCTAAATATATACTAGAAAAGAAAACAACTGTTAGACAAACAGCTAAAACATTTGGCGTTAGTAAAAGTACTATCCATAAAGATGTAACTGAACGATTAGAAGAAATTAATCCATCTCTTGCAAAAGAGGTAAAAATGGTTTTAGAGAAAAATAAATCAGAGAGACATATTAGAGGTGGCATGGCAACTAAACAAAAATATGAAACAAATACTAATAAAAATGTAGGTTAAAATACCTACATTTTTTCTTGACTAAAATCTAGTTTTTGTATAAGGTTGTATGTATAAGAAAATAAACTAATGTAGTAGTTTATGTAAAAAGGAGTTGAAATAATGGTAAGAGGAGCAGATATAGGAATAGATTTAGGAACGGCAAATGTATTAGTGTATGTTAACGGAAAAGGAATTGTTTTAGAAGAGCCTTCAGTTGTTGCCATAGAAAAAAGATCTAATACAGTTCTAGCTGTAGGTGAGGAAGCTAGACGTATGATAGGTAGAACTCCTGGAAATATAGTTGCTATAAGACCTTTAAGAGATGGAGTAATATCAGATTATGATATAACTGAAAAAATGTTAACTCATTATATAAATAAGGTTGTAGATAAAAAGGGGTTTGCAAGATTTTTCATGCCTAGAATAATGGTATGTGTGCCAACTGGTGTTACAGAAGTCGAAAAGAGAGCGGTAGAAGAAGCTACTAGACAAGCTGGAGCAAGAGAAGTATATATAATAGAAGAACCTATAGCAGCAGCAATAGGAGCTGGAATTGATATATCTAAGCCAGATGGAAATATGGTTATAGACATAGGTGGAGGAACGGCAGATATAGCTGTTATATCTTTAGGTGGAGCGGTAGTAAGTGAATCTATAAAAGTAGGTGGAGACAAGTTCGACGAAGCTATAGTTAAGTATATGAAAAAACAATACAATCTTCTTATAGGTGAAAGAACTGCGGAACAAATAAAGATCAATATTGGAACGGCGCATACTAGAGAAGATGAATTAACTATGGATGTAAGAGGAAGAAATCTAGTTACAGGACTTCCAGAAAATATAACTATAAATTCAAGTGAAATGTTAGAAGCTTTAAAAGAATGTGTAGATCAAATTGTTTCATTAGCTCATTTAGTTTTAGAAAAAACACCTCCAGAATTAGCTGCAGATATAAGTGATTCAGGAATAATAATGACTGGTGGAGGATCTTTACTGTACGGACTAGATAAAAGAATAGAAGAAAGAACAGGAATAAGTGTTAGAATAGCAGAAGATCCATTATCTTGTGTTGCAAAAGGAACAGGAGAATCATTAGGAGCTTTAAATTTATTAGAAACAGGTGGAACTTTACCATTTAGAAGAAAAAATAAATTCTAATTAGATATATACAATAAAAAATTAATAAAAAAGCTATAAAATAAGCAAAAGAGCTATATTTTATAGCTTTTTTATTATTTCATAGCTATGAAATAAAATATAAATCTTATAAATCTTATAAATAAGTAGTAATCAATAGAATAAAAAAAATTGATTAAGTAGATAGAATTATTGATAGTGCTACTATTTCAGCTAACTCTAATATAAAACTGAGCCTTACGTTGTTGAATGAAAATTTATTATTTTCATCTACTTTATCCACAATACCAACTATAGAATAATTACCTATTTCAGGGAGTTTTTTTCCTACTCCTTTTCCAGGAAGTATAGGACCTTTTCTAATCTGTAAATTACCTATATTGCCCTTAGCCCCTAAACA
>JAFOOW010000072.1 GCA_017425305.1 Peptostreptococcaceae bacterium
TAGCATATCTTTAGAGATAGATAAATGTAGCATTATGGACCACTACATAGATGATGAAAATGTATATGTATATGATATAAAGAACTCTATTTTTAATAAAGTAGAAGTGAATGAAGTGTTTGAAGAGTTATCTAAACATAAAGAGGAATATGAAGCTAAGGTAATAGAAGAAGGTTTAATGGAAGAAGTAAAAACTAACACAAAGAAGAGTTTAGAAAATACATTAAATAGCTTAGGATATGAAAAAATTGATATAGCTTTTAAAGAATAAATTATACACATACTTAAAAAGGAGCTTATTAAGCTCCTTTTTCTTAGTTTAATGAGTCTTTACTAAAGATTACTTTTTCATAATCGTTTTTTATTCTTATAACAGAATCAGTATAATCAATTTCAAAATTTGCAAATGCAGAGAATAAGTCTATATCTCTCATAAAATGGATTGTCATAAGGTGATTTAATTTACTTATTCTTAATATCATAGACCTTACAAATGGGAATTGAATTCTTGATGCAAATAAATCATTATCTTTACAATTTATTTCAACACTTCTATAATTAACATCCACAAATATATCTATATCATTTTCATCTTCTCTTATTATTCTATACTCAAAATCTGTATCTAAAGATAGGTTTGAGATTTTTATCATAATTAACAACTCCTTATATTTACTTAGTAAAATATTATATACTATTTAAGCAAAATAACAATAGAAAATAATATTTATAATTAATAATAAAAAAAGAGCTATCGTCGGGGGAACGAAAGCTCATAAATGGGGGAGATTGAGTTAAACATTTGTTTATGTACTATTATTATGTACAATATATAGTTTACTTATACATATATTTAATAAAAAAATTCGATACAGAAGATATAAATTTATCTAAGTATCGAACTTTATATTACAAATTATTTTTTAGGTAAAAACTTAGGTCCTAAATATTTTTTTATATCTTCAGGAGAAGAGAAGTCATCTAATAATATTTCTTTACCAGAGTCCTCTAATACAACTAGAACTTCACAATCACCTTGTAAGAAGAACTTTCTAACTGTAGATTCAGTTACTTCTCTAGTTTTTGTTATATTCTTCTTCTTCTTTTCATAATCCTTTGTATAATAACTTTCCATCATATTTATAACTTTAGTATATCTATTCATAAAAAACTACCTCCTATAAGTTTCAAAAAAATATGCTATAATAAATAATTGTTTGTATTAACTTAAATAATTATAACAAGGAGTAATGATAATGACTACCCTAAAAAAAAATGATATATATAAAAGTATAGAATATGCTAAAGAAAATAATTTAATTGATGAATTAAATAAAATATATGAGTCTGTTCCTAGTGGGGATTGCACAGGATGTGGAAATTGTTGTATGGAATCTGTAGGAATAAACTTAACTGAGTTTTTAAATATATATGATTATTTATCAAAAAATAATGAGTTAAAAAAGTTATGCATGTCTAAAGTTATAGATTATTACTTTACTGAATATATAAAAAAGAGTCCTTGCCCATTTAAAGATGAAAATAATAGATGTTTAATATATCCTGTAAGACCTTTAAATTGTAGAATATATGGACATTGGACTAAAGAAGATTATAATAAGAACTTAGATTCTGTAAGTGATAGAAATAAAGAGTATTCAAATTTAATAAAAGAAGAGTATGGATTTGATATAAGTGAAGAAGTAGTGAACTATCGTATAAAATATTGTGAATCATTCAAACCAGAAGAAAGATATTTAGAAAAATCAGAAAGACTAAGTTTTTCAGATGATATTATGATTTTAGATTCAAAGATATATTCAAAAGGTATATTAGATATAGAATTTAAAGACAGAGGAATAGTTGAATATTTTATAGAATCAATGCTTAATGATGATTTAGCTTATAATATAAAGATAAGAGTATCTAAGGATGTATCAGTTAGAAATAGAGCTATAAATAGATTAAAAAGAATATTATTATAATGTAATTAAATTCAAATTAATAAATAAAGTTAAATATATAATAGCTAACTTCTTATTATACAAAATAGTTTTAAAATATGTTAAAATATAGAAGTTGGCAAATATGAGAAATAAAGGGTGAGGAATATGGAATACGAAAAGTGGGATAAGATACTTGTTCCTTATGAACACGCTGTAGAAGAGCTTAAAGTAAAATTTAAGAACATGAGAAAAGAGTTTTTAACAAGAGGAGAATATTCTCCAATTGAGTTTGTAACGGGAAGAACGAAGAAAATTGCATCTATAATATCTAAAGCTAAGAGATTAAATTTATCTGATATAGAAGCTGAAATGGAAGATATAGCTGGTATAAGAATAATGTGCCAGTTTGTTGAAGATATATATACAATAGTTGAACTTATACAATCTAGAAATGATATGGAAGTAGTTTATACAAAGGACTATATAGAGAACTTTAAGGATAGTGGATATAGAAGTTATCATGTAATAATAAAATATCCTATAAATACAGCTTCAGGATATAAGGAAATATTATGTGAGATACAAATAAGAACACTAGCTATGAATTTCTGGGCTACTATAGAACATTCTTTAAAATATAAATATGAACACTACATACCAGAAGATTTAGCTATGAGATTAAGAAGAGCAGCAGATGCAGCTTTCTTACTAGACCAAGAGATGAGTGAGATAAGAGAGCATATAATGAAAGCTCAAGTTATGTATCAAGTTAAATCAATAACAGTTAGAGATGTATTAAGTAAAATACAAGAACTATATGATGTAGGACAAACACATAAAGCTATAATATATCAAAGAAGATTAGATAAAATAGATAATGAAAAAGATATAACAGAGATAATAAGTTTAAAAAATGAGATAGATACTCTTTTAGAAGGGTATAATAAAAAAAGAAGAGGGGAATAATCTCACTTCTTTTTTTATATTTAAGTATATTATGTTATTTAAATGACAGATTAGAAAGGATATTAATATGAGTATATATGCGATAGGAGATTTGCATTTTTCAACAGCTGTAAATAAGCCTATGAATATATTTGGAGACAACTGGGAAAATCATGAATTAAAAATAATAGAAGATTGGAAAATGCAAGTTAAAGAAGATGATATAGTTTTAATAGTAGGAGATACATCTTGGGCTATAAATATGGATGAAGCTGAACAAGATTTAAATATAATACATGAACTGCCAGGTAAAAAGATATATGTAAAAGGAAATCACGACTACTGGTGGACTACAGTAACTAAACTGAATAAGTTATATGATGATATGAGATTTCTTCAAAATAACTTTTATGAGTGTGGAGATTATGCAATCTGTGGTACTAGAGGATGGACATGCCCAAATGATGTAAAGTTTGATGAAGATGATGAAAAAATTTATAAAAGAGAAGCTCATAGATTAAAATTATCTTTAGATGCGGCGAAGAAGGCTAAGTATGATAAGATAATAGTTATGACACACTATCCACCTACTAATGATAAATTAGAGGATTCTTTATTTACTGAAATATATGAGCAATATAATGTTGAAAAAGTAGTATATGGTCACTTACATGGAAAAGAATCTTTTAAGATGGGATTAAAAGGAGAACAAAATGGAGTAGACTATATATTAGCATCTTGTGATTATACGAATTTCAAACTAGTTAAAATTATGGATTAATTAATAAAATATGGAAATAATATATCTATACTTATTAATATACAAATCTTAAGTAGGAGGAGTTATTAAAATGAGATGGATATTAGTATTTTTATTACTATATATAATACCTGTAGGTTTACTATTTAAAAATAATGATAGTTTAAAAAGAAGTAGTATGCATGCAAGTATGTACACAGTAGCTATAACATTAATAGTTATATGTAATATATATGGAAGCACTGTTAACAAACTGGAATCTATAATAAATAATAATAACTATATCTCAAGTAAAAAAGATAAGAAAGAAGATATAGAAGTAAAACAATCTGAGAAAAATAACCAAGATATGTCTAAAGATATAGTTGAAAATAATGAAGAAGTAGATGAAATAGAAACTGAAGCTCATATCATTAATATTGAAAATAACCATAACACAGAAAAAAGTTGTAACCAGGTTATAAAAACAGATTATGAAATAATAAAAGAATTCAAAAAAGAAATATATGAAATTGAACGAATCGCATTAATACCTATGAGAGAGTGTATACCTGATATGAAAAATATAGATATAACACCATCAGCAATTATTAATGCTAAAGAAGATATAATATTTGCTAAAAATAAATGTGATGAAGTTGTTAATATATACGAAGATATGGAAGTACCTAAACTATCTAAAGTAGAATATATGGACAAACTAGAACAATCAAAAACAAATGTAAAAAATGCCTATATACTTAGAGGTAAGGCTATGGAGTCTGCAGAAAAACTTCTAAATACTAAAAATCTTAAATATATAACAGAGATAAAAGAATATTTAAGTTTATCGGATGAACAAATAAAAGAATTTGTAGATACTACAAAAGAACTACAAAATAAAGTTAAAAATATAGAATAAAGTAATGTTTAACGTAGAACATATTTTAAAATATTTAGTTATAAAGCTTGCAATATATGCAAGCTTTTTTAGTATAATAATAGAGTATTTTGCTTTATAATTAAGAGTATGTTATAATGTCTTAATCACAAAAATAAGGGACAACATTATGGAGGTAGAGATGAACAAATTAAATATATGTATTGATATAGATGGAACAATAACTAATCCATATCATTTTCTTCCATATTTAAATGATATGTACAATAAAAACTTAACAGAAGAACAATTTATTACACATAAAATGGAAGAGTTATGTGGTGTTGAATTTGATGATTTATTAAAATTATTACACAATGATTATATACATGCCTATAGTGAAGCTGACGTAGTTGAAAATGCAAAAGATATAATAATAGAACTATTTGAAAATCATAACTTATATTTTGTAACAGCTAGAAGTCAACACTTAAAAGATATAACTCAAAATTGGCTAACTAAACATGGATTAGGAGAAGTTGCACTACACTTACTAGGAAGTGATTACAAAGTAGATAAAGCTAGAGAATTGAACTGTAATATCTTCATAGAAGATAACCCAGATAATGCATACCAACTAGCGAGTGATGGTTTAACAGTTATACTTATAGATAATAACTATAATAGAAATGTAGAACATGAAAATATAGTAAGAGTTAATAACTGGAATGATATAAAAGAATTCATAAGTACTAGAATATAGATTAACACTAGGGGGGAGGAACGGCTATTGATAAAAATAAAGACAAATGCAGGACATAAAACAAAAGAAGTAAGTAGTGAAGATATAAGAGTATTTCTAAGCAAAAGAGATGATTTTGATGATGTTAGAGATATATCTGGATTTGTAAATGAAAGTAATGTAATGGCATTTGATTGTAAATTAGATGATGATATTCTTTCATTAGAAGACATAAATGAAGCAATTGCAGAAATGGAAAACTCAGATGATTTATCGTTATTATCTCAATTATTAGAAGGTGGAAATTTAAACATTGGATTTGAAGACTTAAGAACATATATAAAAGATGCTACAGACGAAATAGAAGCAGATTTAAGAGAGCAATATAAAAATGATGATATAAGATGCTTTTTCAATGTTTATAGAATAGATGAAAACTTTGAAGACTTTAAAATAGTATTTGTTATTAGCTTTAAAGAAATGGGGATAGCCTATTTAACAAGCCTAGCGAACTCTTTAGGAAGAAAGCAATTTGATGGTGCATCAAAATTTTATAGTTAAAAATATATAAATGACCTCTATTTAAAGAGGTCATTTTGATGTAAATAAGAATAGATAAATTGTAATAATAGAAAATTAAAAGTATAATAATATTTATACGAAAACATGAACATAATCAAAAAGAAAGGGTGATATAAAATGCCACAAATAAAAATAAGAGGAATTCATGAAAATGAAATATGTAAGATAAGTGAAAAAATGATAGATGAGTTAGTTGATGCAGTAAAATGTCCAAGAGATTACTTTGAAATAGAATGTATAAAATCAGTAGCAATAAGAGAAGGTAAGATAGCTGATGTATATCCATTTGTTGAAGTTGCTTGGTTTGATAGAGGACAAGAGGTTCAAGATACAGTTGCAAAGATAATAACTGATAGCATAAGAAATAACTTAGAAATAGAAAGCATGGATTTAGCATTTACAGTATTTGAAAAAGAAAAATACTATGAAAATGGAGAACATTTCTAAAGGTAGGTATAAGTAATGGCTAAAAAGCAACGTTTAGACAAAGTACTTTCAAACTTAGGTTATGGAAGTAGAGCTGAAATAAAAAGAGATTGTAAAAAAGGTCTTGTTCAAGTTAATGGAAAAGTAGAAAATAATCCTGGATTACAAGTAGATACTGATAAAGATACAATAGTTTTTGATGGAGAAACTATACAATATAGAGAATTTGTATACATAATGCTAAATAAGCCAGATGGATATATTTCTGCAACTTTTGATAAATATGACCCAATAGTGCTAGATTTAATAGAGCCTAACTTATTAGTTTTTGAGCCATTTCCAGTAGGAAGATTAGATAAAGATACAGAAGGCTTATTAGTTTTAACTAATGATGGTCAATTAGCACATAGAGTATTGGCTCCAAAAAGTCATGTTCCAAAAACTTACTATGCTAAAATAGATGGAAAAGTTACTGAAGAAGATATAGATGCTTTCAAAGAAGGTGTGGTATTAGATGATGGATATAAGACTATGCCAGCAGAACTTGTAATATTAGAAAGTGATGATATATCAGAAATAGAACTTACTATACATGAAGGCAAATTCCATCAAGTTAAGAGAATGTTTGAGAGTGTAGGAAAGAAAGTGACTTATCTAAAAAGATTATCTATGGGTAAACTAAAGCTAGATGAAAGTTTAGAGTTAGGTGAATATAGAGA
>JAFOOW010000006.1 GCA_017425305.1 Peptostreptococcaceae bacterium
ATACAAAAGAAGATAATATTTTAAGTATAAAAGTAAATATGGGTAAGCCGAATTTCAACCCTAAATTTATACCAGTAGATATAGATAAAGATAAGTGTATTAAAGAAAGTATAAAAATAGAAGATAAAGTTTTTGAAATAAATTCAGTTCTTATGGGAGTTCCTCATACTATAGTGTTTGTTGAAGAATTAAGTAAAGAGGATGTATATAAGTATGGACCATTATTAGAAAAAAACAAAATATTCCCTAAAAATACTAATGTTAACTTTGTGAAAATAGAAGATGAAGAAAATATTAGTGTATACACATGGGAAAGAGGATGTGGATATACTCTTGGGTGCGGAACAGGTATGACTGCATCAGTAATTATATCTAACCTTTTAAATAAAGTTAAAAATATTGTTAATGTTAAATCTGAAGGCGGAATAGTAAAAATAGATATTTCAGATGATGTATATATGATAGGTAATGCAGTAAAAATATGTGAAGGAACAGTGGAGGTATAATAAATGGCTATAAGCATGACAGGATTTGGAAGAGGCGAATACAAAAATGATAATTATCATTTTACAGTAGAATGTAGAACAATTAATCATAAGTATGCAGATATAAACATACGTCTTCCAAGAAAAATATCTTTTTTAGAAGATAAAATAAGAAGTGTAGTTAAAGATTATGTAAAAAGAGGTAGAGTAGATTTATATATAAAGCTTGACTTAATAGGTAGTGAAGATGTAAACTTAAAATTTGACGAGAAGTTAGCTACACAATATGTAAACATATTAAAGAATATAAAATCTACTTTTGAATTACAAGATGATATAACAGTTATGAACATAGCTAAATTCCCTGATGTTATAAAAAGTGAAGAAAAAGAAGAAGATGAAGACTTATTATGGTCTATGTTAAAAGAAGCTTTACAAGATGCACTTTTAAGATTAAAAGATATGAGAAGTGAAGAAGGTATAAAGCTTGCTAATGATATAGATATGAGATGTGATTTATTAAATAATTATATTGAAGAAATAGAAAAGTACTCATATAATGTTGTTAATGATTATAAAGAAAGATTAAAAAATAGGATAACTGAAATATTAGACGACCCAAGTCTTGTAGATGAAACAAGATTAGCACAAGAGGTTGCTATATATGCAGACAAGTGTAGTATAACAGAAGAAATAGTTAGATTTAGAAGCCATATAAATCAACTAAAAAATGCAATACATAAAAATGAATCTATAGGTAGAAAAATAGATTTCTTAATACAAGAAATGAATAGAGAAACTAATACCATAGGATCAAAATCTTCTGATTTAAATATAACTAACTTAGTAGTTGAAGTTAAAAGTGAATTAGAAAAAATAAGAGAGCAGATACAAAATATAGAGTAGTAAAAACTTATAATATATAATTACATATATTATAAAAAAATAGTTATGACAGATAAAGTAGATCATGTAGATAATTAGAAAGGAAGATATGGATGAATAAAAAAGGTTTATTATTAGTCGTTTCTGGACCATCTGGAGCAGGAAAAGGAACTATATGTAAAGCATTTTTAGAAAAAAATAAAAATGTTAAGTTATCTATTTCAGCGACAACTAGAAGTCCAAGAGAAGGAGAAGTAGAAGGTGTAAACTATTTCTTCGTAACAAAAGAGAAGTTTAAAGGTATGATAGATAATGGAGAATTATTAGAACATGCTCAAATATATGATAACTTCTATGGTACTCCTAAAGCGGCTATATTAGAAAATTTAGAACAAGGATATGATGTTCTTTTAGAAATTGAAATGCAAGGAGCAAGACAAATAAAAGAAGTATATCCAGAAGGAGTATTCATATTTATACTTCCTCCATCTCTTGATGAATTAAAAAGCAGAATAGTAGGAAGAGGAACAGAAACAGAAGAACAAATAAATAAAAGATTTGGTTCTGCTTTTGAAGAAATATGCCAAATAGAAAACTATGACTACTTCATAGTTAATAAAGATATAGATCAATCAGCAAAAGAATTGTCAGATATGATAAGTGCTGAAAAAAATAAAGTACACAGATATAAAAATCATATAATAGAAAAATTCAAGGAGGAATTATAAATTATGAAACCATCAATAAACGAAGTATTAAACCAAATAGATAATAGATACTACTTAGTAGTAACTGTTGCAAAAAGAGCTAGAGAAATAATAGACGGTTCAGCTCCTTATGTAGCTATAAAAACTAAAGAAATAAAGCCTGTAACAACAGCTGCTAGAGAAGTTGCAGATAGAAAAATAAACTTTAGAAAATTAACTGAAGAAGAAATACAACTTCAAGAAGCTTTACACGAAGCTCAACAAGCTCAAGATACTGTAGAGGAGTAATAAGATGTCAAAAAACAAAACTGTTGTAATTGGAGTATGTGGCGGTATAGCTGTATACAAAGTATGTGATGTTGTAAGTAAGTTGAAAAAATTAGGCGTAAACGTACATGTCATAATGACAAAATCTGCAACAGAATTTGTAGCTCCACTAACTTTCCAAGCTTTAAGTCAAAACTATGTTGTAGAAAATATGTTTGAATCACCAAAAACTTGGGATGTAGAACATATTTCATTAGCTAAAAAAGCAGATGTTTTTTTATTAGCACCAGCTACAGCTAATGTTATAGGAAAAGTAGCAAATGGAATATCAGATGATATGCTTACTACAACAGTAATGGCTACAACTGGTAAGGTTATAATAGCACCAGCTATGAACACTAATATGTATAAAAATCCTATAGTTCAAAGAAATATACAAATACTAAAGGATTTAAATTATAAATTTATTGAGCCAGAAAGTGGAAGACTTGCATGTGGAGATATTGGAGCAGGTAAGTTAGCATCTCCTGATGTTATAGTTGAAAATGTAATGAATCTTTTAAATTGTGAACAAGACTTAAAGGATACAAACATTGTAGTAACAGCAGGACCAACTGTTGAAAGTATAGATCCAATGAGATACATAACAAATAGATCAACAGGTAAGATGGGATACTCAATAGCTAAACAAGCTATTGAAAGAGGTGCTAATGTAACTTTAATATCAGGACCTACAAATATAACACCTCCAGCAAATCTAAGCAAATTTATAAGCATAGAATCTGCAGAAGAGATGTATAATGCTCTAAAAGAAAATTTAGACGAAAATCAAGTTGTAATAAAAAGTGCAGCAGTAGCAGACTATAAGCCTAAAAATTACTCTGATAAAAAGATAAAAAAATCAGATGATGACTTAAGCATAAAATTAGATAGAACTAAAGATATTGCTTATGAAATAGGCAAAATAAAGAATAATAAGATATTAGTTGGTTTTGCAGCTGAAACTAATGATTTACTAGAAAATGCAAAATCAAAAATAGTTAAGAAGAACTTAGATTTCATAGTTGCTAATGACTTAACTCAAGAAGGTGCAGGATTTGGTGTTGATACCAATATAGTAAAAATTATTGATAAAGAAGGCCAAATAAACGAGTATCCAAAATTAAAAAAAGAAGAAGTTGCTGATATTATATTAGATAAAATAAAAGCACTATTAGATAAATAAGCATCTATATTTAATATAGATGCTTACTTTTCATTTATAAGAAAACTATAAGATATAGCGATAGAATTTTTTTTATTATAAATGACAAGAATATTTATATAAGATATATAATATAGAGGTAAAAAATGAAACAATACGTAAAAGTAGTAGTAAGAAATAATTCTATATATACAGATAATTTATTTACATATAAGGTTCCTGAGTTTTTAATAGAAAATATTCAAATTGGACATAGAGTATTAGTTCCTTTTGGAATGTATAACAAGCCGGTAGAAGCTTTTGTATTTGATTTAACTGATGAACTTGAACAAGATATAAAATTAAAAAATGTAGTAGATTTATTAGATGAAGAACCTATATTTAATAGTGATGATATTAATTTAATTTTATGGATGAAAAATAAATATTTATGTACATATATAGATTGTATAAACTTACTATATCCTAAGGGCTATAAGTTAAATAATTATAAAGTTATAAGTCTAATAGATAATAATCAATATAATTATAGTAAAACTGAGCAACAAATTATTGATGCTCTTAATGAAAATGGTGGCAAAGTAAAATTAGAAAAGCTAAAGAAAATAAAAAATATAAATAATATTATATATAAATTACAACAAAAAAATATTGTTAAAGTAGAATGGGAATATAAAGATCATAAAAATGAAAAGAAAATACAAATTATATCTTTAGCTTTAGATAAAGATATAATTGATGAATATATAATAAACAATAAAATAAGGCTAGGAAATAAACAAAAAGAAATTATTGATTTTCTAAAGAAATTTGAATCTATAGACAGATATAATTTACAAGAAGTATTAAAAACGTCTAAAGCTACAATAGATAGTCTTTTAGAAAAACAACTTATAAATATAGAGGAAATACAATATTATAGGAAGCCAAACGAAATCTATAAAGTTGAAGATAAAAATATAGATTTAAATGAAGAACAAGCTTTTGTAACATCAACTATAAAAAATAATATGTTTGATGAAGATAAAAAGCCATATATGATACATGGGGTAACAGGAAGTGGAAAAACTGAGGTTTACATGGACATAATAGAATATTCATTAAGCCAAGGGTTAGATAGTATAGTTCTAGTTCCCGAAATATCACTTACTCCTCAAACTATAGCCAGGTTTAAAAATAAATTTGGTGATATAGTAGGAGTTTTTCATAGTCAATTATCAGAAGGCGAAAAACATGATGTTTATAAGCAAATAAAAGATGGCGAAATAAGAATACTAATAGGTGCAAGATCAGCACTATTTGCTCCTTTTACGAGCTTAGGTGTTATTATAATCGATGAATTTCATGAAAATGCATATAAGTCAGAAAAAAATCCTAAATTTAGTGCTATAGAAGTTGCTAAGTATATAGCAAATAAAAGAGATGTTACTTTAGTGATGGGTTCAGCAACACCATCTATTGAAGAATATTACAAGGCACTAAATGGAGAATATAAATTACTTGAAATTAATCATAGAGCTAATAATAAACCTATGCCTAAGATAGATATTGTAGATATGAAAGAAGAGCTAAGTGTAGGAAATAAAAGCATATTTAGCAATAAATTAAAAAATGAGATTAAAGATACAATAAATAATAAAAATCAAGTCATGCTATTTTTAAATAGAAGAGGATATGCAAACTTTGTATCTTGTAGAAATTGTAGTTATGTATTTAGTTGTAATAATTGTGATATATCATTAACCTATCATAAAAAAACAAATACAGGAAGATGTCACTACTGTGGGTATGAAGAGCAAATACCTACAGAATGTCCAGAATGTAAAAGTAAGTATATTAAGCCTTTTGGAGTAGGAACACAAAGAATAGAAGAGGAAATAAAAAGTATATTTCCAGATATAAGAGTTTTAAGACTAGATAAAGATACTACCTCTAAAAAAGGCTCATTTGAAGAAATATTGAATAAGTTTAAAAATAGAGAAGCAGATGTCCTAATAGGAACACAGATGTTAAGTAAAGGCTTAGACTTTGATAATGTGACTTTAGTTGGAATTTTATCTGCGGATATGATACTTAAGTTTCCAGATTTTAAAAGTGCAGAAACTACATTCCAATTAGTAACACAGGTTGCAGGTAGAGCTGGGAGGTCTTATAAAGATGGAAAGGTTATACTTCAAACTTATGATACCAATCACTATGCTATAAAACATGCTATAAATTATGACTTTAAAGGTTTTTATGAAGATGAGATAAAAATAAGGAAGTTATTTAATTATGCACCTTTTAATAGTATGATAAGTGTGGTTGTAAGTGGGAAAGATGAAAATATAGTCAAGAGTAATATTAAGAATATGTACGATTCCTTAGTTTATTTATTAAATCAAAGAGGAATTAATGACTTATCATTTATACTAGGACCTAATCAATGCTCTATAGGTAAAATAAACCAAAATTATAGATGGCAGATATTATTTAAAGATGAAAATATTGAAATAAATTTATTAAAGGGTATAATAAAATATATATGTATAACAAAAAGAGATATAGTTTTTAATAAAGATATTAACATATCTATAGATATTAATCCTTGTAATGTACTATAAAATTTTAGGAGGAAGAAATAATGGCATTAAGACAAATAGTTCAAATAGGAGATTCAGTATTAAGAAAGAAATGTAAACCAGTTGAAAAAATTGATGATAAAATAATTCAATTATTAGATGATATGGCTGACACTATGTATGAAGCAGATGGTGTTGGATTAGCTGCACCACAAGTTGGGATATTAAAAAGAATAGCTATAGTAGATGTTGGAGATGGATTAATAGAACTTATAAATCCAGAAATAATAGAAGTTAAGGGAACTCAAACAGATGATGAAGGATGCTTAAGTGTAGTGAATGAGTTTGGACCTGTAACTAGACCATACTATGTTAAAGTAAGAGCTTATAACAGAAAAGGTCAATTATTTGAAATAGAAGGTGAAGAACTTTTAGCTAGAGCATTTTGTCATGAAATAGATCACTTAGATGGGGTATTATTCGTAGATAAAATAGAAAAGTAATAGGAGTGAGTATATGAAAATATTATTTATGGGAACTCCAGAAATAGCAGTTCCTTGTTTACAAAAGATAATAGATGAAGGACATGAGGTATTAGGAGTTGTTACTCAACCAGATAAGCCAAAAGGTAGAGGGAATAAATTAGCAATGCCTCCAGTTAAAGAATTAGCTATAAAATATGATATACCAGTATATCAACCTGTTAAAGCTAGAGATGAGGAATTTGTAAAAGTTCTAGAAGAAATAAATCCAGAGCTAATAGTAGTTGTAGCATTTGGTCAAATATTACCTAAATCTATATTAGATATACCTAAGTATGGATGTGTAAATGTACACGTGTCATTATTACCTAAGTATAGAGGAGCAGCTCCAATAAACTGGGTTATAATAAATGGAGAAGAAAAAACAGGTGTAACTACAATGTATATGGATGAAGGTTTAGATACTGGAGATATCATACTAAAGAAAGAAATGTTACTTAATGATGAGATTACAGCTGGAGAATTACATGATGAAATGATGGTCCATGGTTCAGAATTATTAAAAGAAACTATAGAACTTATAGCAAAAGGTGAAGCTCCAAGAGAAAAACAAAATGATGAAGAAACTTGCTATGCACCTATAATGAAGAAAACTTTAGGTGATATAAAATGGAATAAGCCAGCAAAAGAAATTCACAACTTAATAAGAGGAGTTAATCCATGGCCTAGTGCTTATACTCAATATGAAGGTCAAACTATGAAAATATGGAAGACTAAAGTTTTAGATAAGACTAGTACAGAAACACCAGGAACTATACTATCAGTAAGTAAAGATGGTATAGAAGTAAGTACTAATGACAATGTTCTTTTAATAAAAGAGATTCAAATGTCAGGAAAGAAGAGAATGCTAGTATCAGAATATATAAAAGGAAATAGCATAGATGAAAAAATTGTACTAGGTGTTTAATATGATAAATCCACGTAAATATATGACAACAATAGGTTTTTTTATAGGAATATTAATGCTTATTTTAGTAGGTACAAATATATTTATTAGTAAACTAACAAATATTTTTTCTA
>JAFOOW010000073.1 GCA_017425305.1 Peptostreptococcaceae bacterium
TCTAGTTCATAATTCCAATGTACTACACTTTTCACAGTGATCCCCCTTCATCTATTCACATTAGTTATATTCATAAAATAGATTATAATAAATCACAGTGAACTATTCAATAACCATTTATACTATTTTTGTTATTTTTTGTATATATTAATTTATATTATTTTCAGGAAGTTTTTTTATTTTTGATATAGAAACTTCATATGCTACTCTTTTTTCTACCTCACCATTATCAAGCTTCTTTTCATAATCTCTACTTTGAACTCTTCCCCACATTTGTATTCTATCTCCAACTTTTAAGTTTTTTGCAAACTTAGCATTTCTTCCCCAAACAATAGATGGTATATAATCTGATTTATTATATGGTCTATTTATAGCTACTAATAAATCAGTTATTTCTCTTCCTAATGGAGTTTTTCTATATATAGGATCTTTACATATATATCCATCTAAGAATATATTATTAGGGTCTTTAGTGTCCCCATCTACTTCTTTTAATTCTCTTGCAAAAACAGTAAGCACTAATTTATTTTTATTATCTATATTTTTATTATATGATCTTAATTGACCAGTTACATCTACTAGATTATTACTACTTAAATCTAAGTCTGAAAGTAATCTTTCTGATATAGTTATTGGTAAAGTATCATAAGAATCACTTAATCTATGTATTTTTATTGTTGTACTATAAAATTTTTCTCCAAATATTTCATGACTAAATTCTAAATTATCTTTTAGTTCTCCTCTTAAACTTACTAAATTAGTATCTTCCTTTATTGTAATCATATTTTCCCCCCCATAATTGTTCATTCTCATCTTTCATCTTTCATCTTTCTTTATATAATAAATATATTTAAGTTAATTATCTTTTATTACTTTTTTAATAATAAAATAATAACAAATATACTTGTTATCACTTTATTATCAAAAAAAATAAAGTATACCGCATTAAATAATACGGTATACTTAGATTGCAATTATTTAGTTAAATTACTTTTTATTTGAAAAACCTTTTTTAAGCATAGTATACGAAGTATATGCTATTACAAGTATCACTACCCATTTTAATATATCCATAGGCATACCTTTAACTAAGAATGCAGCTATAAATACTCCAATTACTCCTCCTATTGTTATAAATAGTGAAGTCTTTTTAGCATAGGCATCTTCTTTTATAAACTTTGTACTTGCTATTGGCATTAACATAGCACAAGACCCCATCATTATCGGAAATGCAACCTTTGGAGACATACCTAAGAAATATATCATAGCCATACATGGAGAATATAGTCCAACTCCAGCTGTCATTAATGCACCTAATATAAAGTTACCTATTATACCTATAACTAGCTTTATTCCTGTTAATCCTATTTCATCTCCACCAACTGGGAATAAATTTATTTGTGGATGTGATATGAACATAAGTATAGCTGTTACAGCTAGAGCTAGTCCCATTATTATTTGTATTTTTCTCTCATCCATCTTAGCTATAACTCCAGCACCAACATAAGAACCTATAACGGCTGCTGCTATTAAGCTTATTAGTGTTATTGGCTCTACTTCTATAACTGTAGTGAATATAAATGCTTCTACTACAACTGGTATTGTATGACATACATTTAATGTTCCAGGTATTAATCTATCTGATACATTCATCTTTAGTGTATTCATCATAGCTACTGTTGGAGCAAATGATCCTATACCTAAAGTATCAAAAAAGTCTGTTACAAACCCTGTTAAACCAGCTTTCCATGCTGGTACATCTTCAAATTTGTTATTAGCCTTAGCTTTAATTAAATCCTTAGTGAAAACTAGTCCAAAAACTGCGGTAAATACCCCTAATAAAATTCTAACTAAATTAATCATGTAAACCCCTCCCCCTTTGAAACATTCACATAATACTATGTACATAAAATATGGCTAACTTTAATATAAAATTAGCCATATTCATATTTTATTTAATATTTATTTTAATATAAATCCATGCTTAACTGGATCTTCTTCATCTATAACAAATTGGTTAAATCCTGTTATATATGCAGCTCCTGTTATTTCAGGTATTATAGCTTCGTAATCAGCAACTTTACTAGTTCCTACTATTCTTCCCTTGAATAGAGTTCCTAATATACTTTCATATACGAATAACTCACCTTCTTTTAACTCTCCCTTAGAGTATAAAGTAGCAAGTTTAGCACTTGTTCCTGTTCCACATGGAGATCTATCAACTTGACCTTGACCGAATATAACAACGTTTTTGTAGTTAGCTTCTGGATGAGTTGGCTCATCATATACTTCTACTAAATCAACAGTTTTTATATGAGCTAATTCTGGATGTTGTATTTCTATAGTTTCATTTATTATATCTCTCATTTTTAAACCTATTTCAGTTAACTTTTGAGCATTTTTAGGTTCAACTTTTAAACCTAA
>JAFOOW010000074.1 GCA_017425305.1 Peptostreptococcaceae bacterium
GCAAAGGAGTTCTTTATAAAACCTTTAATAACAGTAATAGCAATGTTTGCATCTGTTAAGTTAGCTTATGGATTCGTTGTAGGAATGATAGGAAACAGCTTAGCTACAATAGTATCAATAGGTGTTGGAGCTATAGTTTATGTGGTATTAGTATTTGCTTTAGGAGTAATAAGTAAGGAAGATTTATTAAAAATGCCTAAAGGAAATAAAATATATAGAGTAATCAAAAAGTTAAAACTTATGAAGTAATATGTATATATCTAAAAATAAGGGAAATGCTTATATAAGTAATTTCCTTTATTTTTACGAAAAGGAGCTTTAGTATATGGGAAAAATAACTATTGTAGGACTTGGGCCAGGAGAATATTCTCTTATAAGTCAAGGAGCTTTAGATGTATTAAAAAATAGTTCAAGAATATATCTAAGAACAGAAAAGCATCCGATAATGGATAGATTAAAACATGAAATAAAATATGAAACATTAGACCATTTTTATCAAGAAGATGAAGACTTTGATAATGTATATAATAATATAGCTAATTTTATAATAGAAGAATCTAATAATGGAGACTTAGTATATGTTGTACCAGGGCATCCGAGAGTAGCAGAAAAGACAGTTAGTGTTATTGATCAAATAGCTAAAGAAAAAGGCATAGAAACGGAAATAATAGCTTCTATGAGCTTTGTAGATGCAATGTTTAACTACTTAGCTATTGACCCTGCAGAAGGCTTTAAATTAGTTGATGCCTTTGAGATAGAAAACAGCTATATAGATGTTAATACTAGTATGATAATAACTCAAATTTATGATAGATTCATAGCATCAAATGTTAAGCTAGCATTAATGGATTATTATGATGATGAGCAAGAAGTATGTATAGTAAAAGCAGCAGGTGTTAAAAATTTAGAAAGTAAAAAGTATGTTAAGTTATACGAATTAGATAGGCCAGATAATGATTTTGATTATTTAACAAGCTTATATATTCCTAAATCAGAAAAATCAATGTACAATACAGTGAAAGACCTAGAAAACATAGTTGCTGAACTAAGAGGTGAAGGTGGATGTGATTGGGATAGAAAACAAACTCATGAATCTTTAAAAACTCACATAGTAGAAGAAGCATATGAATTAGTACAAGCTATAGAAAATGATGATATAGATGAAATGATAGAGGAACTAGGAGACTTATTATTACATGTTGTATTCCACTCTCAAATAGGAAAAGAAGATGGATACTTTGACTTAAGAGAAGTTGTAAATGGAATATGTAATAAGTTAGTTTATAGGCACCCACATGTTTTTAGTAATGTAGAAGTAGATATGAATACATATGCTAAAACATGGGAAGATTTAAAAAAGAAAGAAAAAGGTGAGACTACAGTAACTGAAGGATTAAAAAGAATACCTAATAGTTTACCAGCCTTAACAAAAGCTAATAAAGTTCAATATAAAGCTGCACTTGTAGGATTTGATTGGGATAATATAGAGGATGTATTTAAAAAAATTGTAGAAGAATACAAAGAACTACTTGACGAACACAAACAAGGAAATATAAAATACATAAAGGAAGAACTAGGAGATTTACTGTTTTCTATAGTTAATCTAGCTAGATTCTTAGATATAAACCCAGAAGAAGCACTTAATTTGACAACTGAAAAGTTTATAAACAGATTTGAATACATAGAAAATAGTGCTATAAGTAACCATAAGAATTTAGAGGATATGACTCTAGAAGAAATGGATAATTTATGGAATGAAGCTAAAATTTCTAAAAAATAAAGGGGATTTTATCAAAATCTAGAATTTTATATCATATAAAATTCTATTATATAAATATTTAGGAGGTAGAACCGTGAATAAAGCTGAATTAGTTACAAAAATGGCAGAAAAAAGTGGATTAACAAAGAAAGAAGCAGAACAAGCATTAAATGCTTTCATGAAATCTGTAGAAGAAGCATTAGTAGAAGGTGACAAAGTACAATTAGTAGGATTCGGAACTTTCGAAACTAGAGAAAGAGCTGCAAGACAAGGAAGAAACCCAAGAAACCCAGAAGAAGTTATAGAAATAGCTGCTTCTAAGGCTCCAGTATTCAAAGCTGGAAAAGGATTAAAAGATATAATAAATGGATAATTTTATTTGTAATTAAAAGTGTGGATATTCCACACTTTTTGTGTATAAGGAGGTTAATTAATATGAGATTAGATAAGTTTCTAAAAGTATCTAGAATTATAAAAAGAAGAACTGTTGCGAAGGAAGCTTGTGATAAAGGAATAGTAACTATAAACGGAAAAGTTGCTAAATCATCATCTGAAGTTAACGTAGGTGATATTTTAGAAATTCAATTTGGGGAAAAATTAATGAAGTTTAAAATAAATGAGATAAAAGAACATGTATTAAAAAATGATGCAAAAGAAATGTTTGAGATAATAGAATAAAAATTAATCTACCCTCGTATATTTATAATAGGTTGTTTATAAATATGAATATGGGGGGATATTATGGAACATAGTATAGGTTTAAAAGAGCGTTCAAGTTTAACTATTTCTGGAGTGGAACATATATACTCTTTTAGTGATAAGAAAGTAGAAATAAGAACTTCATGTGGTGATATGATTGTAGATGGAGAAAATTTAGATATGAGCAAGCTAAGTATAGATGAAAAAGTTATTACTGTAACAGGAACTATAAATGGTTTAAATTACAGTAAAGCTAGAGAACCTCAGGAAAGTTTCTTCAAGAAATTATTTAAGTAATGTTATCATTTACAGAGGATATAGTAATATTTTTTGCCACCATTTATGGTGGTATATCTATAGGAGTATTATTTGATATATATAGAGCTTGCAAATA
>JAFOOW010000075.1 GCA_017425305.1 Peptostreptococcaceae bacterium
ATTTCTAGGAGGAAATATATATGACAAAACCAAGCTTTTATGTAACAACTCCTATATACTACCCAAGTGGTAACTTACATATAGGACATACTTATACAACTGTTGCAGCAGATGCAATAGCAAGATTTAAGCGTTTCTGTGGATACGATGTAAAATTCTTAACAGGAACTGATGAACACGGAGAAAAAATACAAAAAACTGCTAGAGAAAAAGGTATGACAGAAATAGAATACCTTGATGGAATGATAGCTGATATACAAAAATTATGGAAGACTATGGATATATCTTATGATGATTTCATAAGAACTACTGAAGATAGACATAAGGTTATAATACAAAAAATATTCACTAAGTTATATGAACAAGGTGATATATATAAAGGAGCTTACGAAGGAAAATACTGTACTCCATGTGAAAGTTTCTGGACAGAATCACAATTATTAGAAGGAAATAAATGTCCTGACTGTGGAAGAGATACTTATGATGCTAAGGAAGAAGCTTATTTTTTCAAACTATCTAAATATGAAGATAGATTAAGAGAATTATTTGCAGATCCTAACTTCTGCTTCCCAGTATCAAGAAAGAATGAAATGGTTGCAAACTTCTTAGACAAAGGATTAGAAGATTTATGTGTAACTAGAACTACATTCGACTGGGGTATAAAAGTACCATTTGATGAAAAGCACGTAATATATGTTTGGGTAGATGCTTTATGTAACTACATAACAGCTCTTGGATACATGACTGAAAATAATGAGGAATACAAGAAGTTCTGGCCAGCTAACGTTCATATAGTAGGTAAAGAAATAATGAGATTCCATACAATAATATGGCCAGCTATACTTATGGCTTTAGGTGAAGAAGTACCTACACAAGTATACGGACATGGATGGATATTATTCGATAACGATAAAATGAGTAAATCAAAAGGAAACATAGTATATCCTGAGCAAATGATAGAAAGATATGGAGTAGATGCACTTAAATATTTCTTATTAAGAGAATTTGCATTTGGACAAGATGGTAACTATACTCATAGAAACTTTGTAACTAGACTTAACTCTGATTTAGCTAACGACTTAGGTAACTTAGTAAGTAGAACAGTTTCAATGGTTGAAAAGTACAATGATGGAATAATACCAATGCCAAAGGTAAATACTGAATTTGATGCAAGTTTAAAAGAAACTGCAAAATTATCAGTAGAAAACTTTGAAATAGAAATGAATAAGTTACAATTTAACGAAGCTTTAGAATCAGCTTGGAAGTTAATAAGAAGAAGTAACAAGTATATAGATGAAACTATGCCATGGGCTTTAGCTAAGGATGAAGCTAAGAAAGATGAATTAGATGCAGTATTATACAACTTATGTGAAGCTATAAGAATAATAGCTACACTTATAAACCCAATAATGAACGATACTGCTAAGAAGATATACGTTCAATTAGGAATAACTGATGAAGCTTTAATGACTTGGGAAAGTACTAAGACTTTTGGTTTAATAAAAGAAAACACTAAAGTTGAAAAAGGAAATGCATTATTCCCAAGATTAGATGTAGAAAAAGAAGTAGAAGAATTATGTGAACTATTCGCTGAAAAGAAAGATGAACCAAAAGAAGAGCCAATAGAACACAAAGAATTTATAACTATAGATGAATTAGATAAAGTTGAGTTAAGAGTAGGAAAAATATTAAGCTGTGAAAAACATCCAAAAGCTGATAGATTACTAGTATCTCAAGTTAAAGTTGGTCCAGAAACTAGACAAATAGTATCAGGAATAGCTAAATGGTATAAGCCAGAAGAAATGGTTGGAAAAGAAGTTATAGTAGTATGTAACTTAAAACCAGTTAAACTAAGAGGTGTTGAATCTCAAGGTATGATATTAGCAGCTGGAAACGATGGAGATGATTTAGTAGTTCCAGTAGCAACAGGTGCTAAGGATGGTTGTGAAGTTCGTTAATTAGTTAGGAGTGGACAAAATGTTATTTGACTCACATGCACATTTAAATGACGAAAGATTTGATGAAGATAGAGAAGAACTTATAAACTCATTAAAATCAAATGGTGTAGAACTAGTTTTAAACCCGGGAGCTTGTATAGAAACATCTAAAAGTAGTGTAGAATTAGCTAATAAGTATGATTTTATATATGCAGCAGTAGGTGTTCATCCTCATGATGTAGGAGATATGACTGAAGATGATATAGAAACTCTAAGAAAGCTAGCTACTGAAAATGATAAGGTAATGGCTATAGGTGAAATAGGACTAGATTATTACTACGATAATGCACCAAGAGATATACAAAAACAATGGTTCAAAAGACAAATAGAATTAGCTAATGAATTAAAATTACCTATAATAATACATGATAGAGATGCTCATGGTGATACTTTTGAAATAATAAAGAATACTAAGAGTCCTGAAATAGGTTGTGTACTTCATTGTTATAGTGGAAATGTAGAATTAGCTAGAGAATATATAAAAATGGGATGCTATATATCTATACCAGGAACAGTTACTTTCAAAAACAATAAGAAAACTGTAGAGGTAGTTAGAGAAATACCATTAGAGTACTTATTAATAGAGACTGACTCTCCATATATGGCTCCAGTTCCTCACAGAGGAAAAAGAAATGACCCATCAATGGTTCAATTTGTAGCTGATAAAATAGCTCAAGAGAAAGGAATTTCTTACGAAACAGTTTGTGAAGCTACAAAAGAAAATGCAAAGAGATTATTTAATATAAAATAAATATCTTAAGTAAAGAAAAGACACTAGAAAACCTAGTGTCTTTTTGCTTTTCTACCTTGATAAAAACTCCTATAAAGATTAAAATATAAGGTATTAATTAAATTGAGCGAAAAGGTGATTAAATGATAAAGGAAATAATAGTAGTAGAAGGAAGAGATGATGTAACAGCTGTAAAAAGAGCAGTACAAGCAGAACTTATAACTACAGGTGGTTTTGGATTTCCTAAGGGAGTAATGGAAAGAATAAAAGCTGCCCAAGAAAGACGTGGAGTTATAATATTTACTGACCCAGACTTTGCAGGAGAAAAAATAAGAAAGAAAATAGCTGCAGAAGTACCAGGATGCAAACATGCATTCCTACCAAGAGAAGAAGCTAAGAAAGATGGAGATATAGGTATAGAAAATGCAACTCCAGAAAGTATAAGAAAAGCTCTTGAAAAAGTAAGAACAGAAAGTACTGATAAAAGAGATGAATTCGGACAAGTAGACTTAATAAGAAATGGGCTTATAGGAAATGAAGATGCATCTGATAGAAGAGATAAACTAGGAATGGTTCTAGGAATAGGATACGGAAATGCAAAACAATTCTTAAACAGATTAAACAACTATGGAGTAAGCAGAGAAGAATTTGAAAAAGCTTTAAGTAACTTATAGTTTTAAAATATTAGTCAAACATTATAATATACAATAACAACTAAAAGGAGATACAATATGGATAGACTTTCGTCACATAGAAAAACTAAAGAAGTTGTAGACAAACATGGTTTTAAATTCTCAAAATCATTAGGGCAAAACTTCTTAATAGATGATAATGTAATAGATAGAATATTAGCTGGAGCTAGATTAGGTGAAGGTGATAAAATAATAGAAGTTGGACCAGGAATAGGAACACTTACTCGTGAAATGGGAAAAGTAGCAGACAAAGTTGTTGCTATAGAAATAGATAAAACATTAATACCTATATTAAAAGAAACATTAGATGAATTTGATAATATAGAAGTAGTAAATCAAGATATACTAAAAGTTAATGTTCAAGAATTAGTAGAAGAAAAATTAAGTGGAGGACCAGTTAAATTAGTAGCTAACCTTCCATACTATATAACAACGCCAATAGTTATGAAATTCTTAGAAGAAAATATACCAGTAACTGATATAGTAGTTATGGTACAAAAAGAAGTTGCAGACAGAATGAATGCAGGACCAGGAACTAAAGACTATGGTGCATTATCAGTAGCTGTCCAATACTACTGTGATACAGAAATAGTAGCTAAAGCTCCAAGACATATGTTTATACCACAACCAAACGTAGATTCAACAGTTATAGGACTTCATGTAAGAGAAGAAAGAAAATATCCTGTTGATAATGAAGAAATATTCTTCAAAACAGTTAAAGCTGCATTTGGTCAAAGAAGAAAAACTTTACTTAATGCATTAGGTGGTTTAGGATTCTTAAATAAAGATGAAATAAAAGAAGTATTATCAAATGCTAATATAGATGAAAAAAGAAGAGGAGAAACTCTTACAATAGAAGAGTTTGCTAATCTTGCAAATAAAATAAACGAAAAAGTACCTTCAAAATAGAAGGTACTTTTTTTGAATGTCCACTCATATACTGTTTAGAGGAACGTATATTTTATAGGGGGGATAAACTTGAGTACTAAAAAGAAATATAAAAGAGACTATATAATTCTAGAAGCTAAAGATATGAATTTTAGATATAAAGATAGAGTAGTACCTAAGGCATTTGCAAAAGTTGAAGTAACAGAGGATAAATCAGTAGTTGCTTTATACGTAGAAAATCTTAAATATGTTAGAGAAGGATATAAAGTTGTAGCAATACTAGATGACTATGAAACAATAGACTTAGGGAATATAGTATTAAGTGAACAAGGAAAAGGAGAGTTTTCTTTAAATTTAGATGAAAATAGTACTAATATAAAATCTATAGCTTTAGTTTATGAAAAAAGCATACCATTAATAGGATTTAAAGGTAGCAAGATAGATAATTATGAAGAAGTAATATTTACATCTGATGAAGAATATGCAGAGTATGAAGATTTATATGAAGATGAATATGAGTATGAATATGAAGAAGTAGACGATGAGGATGAATATGAATACGAGTATGAAGAAGTAGAATATGAAGAAATAGATGATGAAGATAATGAAAAATATAGAAATGAAGAGAACAATAATGATGAATACTATGAAGACTCAGAGGAAATAACTGAAACTCAACCTAAACAAAAACCTCAAAGACTTAGAAATCAAAAAGTTAGTTATATAAATGAACAATATAATAATTCATCAAATGATAATCATGAAGATATAAATTATGATAACTCAGAAATAGGAAGCATGAAAAATCTTCTTATGCCAAGACAAATTAAAAAAGGTTTAAAAATGTTTAAAGAAGTTAAACCATTTATAAATGATACTATAGATAGAACTAGATGGTGGAAGATAGAGATAACACCAATGACTATGTGTGGATATACAATGCCATACCTAGGATATATAAATACATTAAATTATACAATGTATAGCGATATAGTTCTTCAATCATATAGATATAGACACTATTTATTTGGTGTTCAATATGATGAATATAATAAGCGTAAAAACTATATTTATGCAATACCAGGAAATAAAAATGAACAACCAGACCAAGGTCATACAGGATTTAATGTATATAAACCTTGTGATGATAGAAATGATAAATTAGGATATTGGATTTGCTTTGTTGACTCAAGAAGTAGAAAAATAGTTAAATAAAGTCTATAAATACAGCAAAAAACGTTTTCTCTTGATAATTTTACCAATATATACTAAAATATAATTATATTATAAACTGAGGAGGAGATTAGATAAATGATAAACAATCAAAGGCTAATAGATGAATTTATAGAATTAGTAAAAATAGATAGTCCATCTTCAAAAGAAGGTAAAGTGGCTAAAGTTTTAGTAGAAAAGTTAGAAGCTATAGGTTGTGAAGTTTGTATAGACAACGCTGGGGAAAAAGTTGGGGGAGAAACTGGAAACGTAATAGCTAAATTAAAAGGAAATAGAGAAGGTAAAACAGTTTTATTCAGTTCTCACATGGATACAGTAAGCCCAGGAGAAGGAATAAAGCCTATAATAGATGAAGCTAATGGAATAATAAAGAGTGATGGAACTACTGTATTAGGTTCTGATGATAAAGCTGGAATAGCAGCTATATTAGAAGCTTTAAGAGTTATACAAGAAAACAATATAGACCATGCTGATATAGAAGTAGTATTCTCTATATGGGAAGAAGGCGGATTATTTGGAGCTCAATACTTAGATTATTCTAAAGTAAGCCCAGACTTCGCATTTGTATTAGATAGTGGTGGATCTCCAGGGGAAATAATAACAAAAGCTCCAGCTCAAGATAAGATAGAAGTAATTATAAAAGGAAAACCAGCACATGCAGGGTTACAACCAGAAAATGGAGTAAGTGCTATAATGGTAGCTTCAAAAGCAATAGAAAATATGAAGTTATTAAGAATAGATGAAGAAACTACTGCTAACATAGGTATAGTTAATGGAGGAATAGCTACAAACATAGTTATGCCAGAACTAAAAATAGTTGCAGAAGCTAGAAGTTTAGAAATACCTAAATTAGAAGCTCAAACTAACCATATGGTAGAAGAGTTCAAAAAAGCTGGAGAAGAAATGGGAGCAGAAGTTATAACTAAAGTAACTAGATGCTATGCACCATTTAAATTAGAAGATAGTGAAGAAATAGTTGCACTTGCAAAAAAAGCATTTGCTAACATAGGAATAGAAGGATACACAGCTTCAACTGGTGGTGGAAGTGATACAAACGTATTAAACGGAAACGGAATAAAAGCTATAAACTTAGGAATAGGTATGAAAAAAGCTCATACTTTAGAAGAGTATATAGCAATAGAAGATATAATAAACTCTTCAAGAGCTGTAGTAGAAATAATAAAAGAAGCTTAATCAAAAATATGATATAATTAAAATACAAATCGCCTAGCAAATGCTAGGTGATTTTTGATTTTATAAACAAATGATAATTAATATTGTATTATAAATACAATTGATTACATTTAGTAGTAAGTTCTAGTTTGAATTAAACTAAAAGTGGATAAAAATAAATCAGAATAAAATAGGAGGTAAAATTATGGAAACAAGATATGAAGAAGCAGATAAAGTTACTATACAGTCAATCTTATGGAATATATTCTTAACTATAATAAAGATATTTGCAGGTATATTTGGTAAATCTAGTGCTATGATATCTGATGGATTACACTCTGCATCAGATATAATAAGTTCTGTAGGTGTTTTGATAGGAAATAAAATAGCAAAAACTCCAAATGACAAAGAACACAACTATGGTCATGAAAAAGCTGAAACACTGGTATCATTTTTATTATCTATATTATTAATAATAGTATCTTTAAAAATAGGATGGGGAGCATTACAATCTTTATTTAACTTAGATAGTGTTCAAGTTCCTACAGCATTACCATTAATAGTATCTATAATATCGATAGGCATAAAGGAATATCAATATAGAATAACTATAAGGATAGCGAATAGAATAAACTCGCCATCATTAAAAGCAGATGCATGGCATCATAGGTCAGATGCATTATCATCAATAGCTGCATTTATTGGTATAGGTGGAGCTATGCTAGGATTTAAAGCACTAGACCCAATAGCATCAATCGTAGTAGCATTATTTGTTGCAAAAGTAGGTTTTGATATATTAAAAGACTCAACAAATGAATTAATGGATTACTCTATTGATGATGAACAAGAAGAGCAAATAAGAAAAATAGCTGAAAAAATAGATGGAGTTATAAACTTAGGAGAACTAAGAACTAGAAAACATGGGGCTATGGCATATGTAGATTTAACTATATGTGTTAATAAAGACTTAACAGTTCTTGAAGGACATGAAATAGCTCATAAAATAGAAAAATATATAATAAATGAGATGAAATTTGTAAAAGGAATAACAGTCCATGTAGAACCATGCATAAATTGCCCAGGAAATTATTGTAGAAAATAATAAAAAAATATAATAAAATAAAGAAGCACTTAGAAATATCTAAGTGCTTTTTACTTTGATTAATTTATAGTATAATTAATAGGTAATAATGTAGGGGGAAATTTTATGGCTAAAAAAAAGAGGATAAAAAAGAACGTAATCATAATAGCTGGAGTAATAATGTTCTTTGCAGTTTATATATCAGTATACAATTATTTTTCTAAACAGCAAGCACCAGATACTGTTACGACAACAGAAAACATAAGTACAGAAAATACAAATACAGCACTAATAAATCAAATAAAATCTAAAGATATAATATATATGTCTGATAGTAACTTACAAGATGTAAGAGTAGAGCCAGAATACTGGGAAAAAATAAACTTTTTCTCTAGTCAGTTTAAAAAGGTAAGAAAACCTGCTAACTATAAAGCCTTATATGAAGCATATACTGACAATGGTATAAGATTCTCTACAGACCTTGAAATATTTAGAATATATACTGTTAAAAAAGAAGAATATTATAAGATACCTATAGATGAGAAAGATGCCTTTGAAAAATTACTTAAAGAAAGTATATACACATCTATAGACTCAGTTAAAAAGTATAAGTCATGGAAATCAGTACAAATTTCAGATGGAAATGAAGTTAAGAAGATAAGAAGATGGAAATTTGATGACTTAGCATATAAAATATCTGTAAAAAGAATAGTAGGAAAAATACAACCAGAAAAAAGCAAAGAAAGAAGTAAATACAACTTTACTATAAATATAGAAGGTGAAGGCTACTCAGCAACTATAGAAACAATGGGTAGAGAATATGTAAAAATAGTTTCTAATGAAGCTACTGCATACTATGAAGTTCACACAGGTCTATATGATTATATAAAAGAGACTATATTTAAAATAAAAGATGTAGAAAATAATTCTGAACAAGATATGTAACAATAACTAATATACAAAGTAAAAGTGGTAGTTTGAAATAAACTACCACTTTTTATATATAAAAATATTAATTTTCTAATAACATTTCTCCAACTTTGTAGATTGGTCCAGCACCAGCAGTTATGACTAAATCTTCTTCAGCTACATTTTCTTTAAGATGCTTAACTATATCTTCAAATTCACTTATATAAACTACATCAACATTATTTTGATATAATTTATCAACTAAATCTTTAGAATGTATGTCTCCTGGATCTTTTTCACGAGCTGCATATATATCAGTTATTATAACTTTATCAGCAGCATAGAAAGCCTCAGCAAATTCATTTAGTAAGGATTTTGTTCTTGTGTAAGTATGAGGTTGGAATATGCACCATAAGTTATTTTTATTTATCTTCTTAGCAGCAGATAAAGTAGCTTTTAACTCAGTTGGATGATGAGCATAATCATCAACTACTAAAACATCTTTATACTTACCTTTAACCTCAAATCTTCTTCCAACACCACTATATAATGATATATTTTCTCTTATAACTTCTAAATCTATATTAGAAACAAATGCAGCTAATATAGCACCAGTAGCATTGTATATATTGTGAAGTCCAGGCACACATACCTTAAACTCACCTAAATCAGTTCCGTTGTAATCAATTCTAAATACTCCGAAACCTTCTTCAGTAAATCTAACGTCTTTTATTAAGGCATTATTATCTTCATTTTGACCGTACTTAATAACAGTAGCCTTTATATCATGTAAGATATCTTTAGTATTTTCATCATCACCATTTATAATGAAGAAACCATCAGAAGGTAATAACTTACCAAACTTATTGAAAGAAGCCTTTATTTCATCTATACCAGAGAAGTAATCTAAGTGATCTTCTTCTATATTTAAAACTATAGATATTTTAGGATTAAAGTTTAAGAAACTATCAACATACTCACATGCTTCTGTTATAAAGTTTTCAGACTTTCCTATTTTTACGTTACCACCTATAGTACTTAAGTTTCCTCCTACTAATATAGTTGGATCTAACTTAGCATACTCAAATATAGTTGATAACATAGATGTAGTAGAAGTCTTACCATGTGTTCCAGAAACAGCTATTGCATTTTCATACTCTCTCATTATTTGACCTAAGAAAGCAGCTCTATTTATTATTAATTTATTTTTTTCCTTTGCAGCAACTAACTCTTCGTTATCAGCTTTAACAGCAGCAGTATAAACAACCATATCTATATCATCAGTTATATGCTCTTTTTTATGGCCTACATAGATATGTGCACCTTCAGCACGAAGATTATCTAATAAATAAGAATCAGAAGAATCCGAACCAAAAACATTGTATCCTTTATTTAAACATATTTTTGCTAAGGCACTCATACTGATACCACCAACACCTATAAAGAATATATTCATAGTGAAACCACCCTTCTATATTAATTAAAAGTTCTACAATCAGAACTATATTTATGCTATAATAGTATAATGTTCAATATTTTAAGATAAACTAAAAATATTTAATATTATTTCATAACAATATATATGCATATGTATTGTTAAAGTGAATAAAACAATAACCAACATTATAACATATTAAGAAAAAATATGCATTAAATAGTTTAAATATACAGACATTTAAGACAAGGAGGTATTAGATGAAATTTAAAAGAACAGAACGTATAGGTGCAATAGTAAAAATACTATCTGACAATCCTAACAAAATATTTACACTAAGCTATTTTACTGAAAAATTTAACTCTGCAAAGTCAACAATAAGTGAAGACCTAATAGTAGTTAAAAATGTATTTGAAAAGTTAGAACTAGGACAAGTAATTACTATTTCAGGAGCAGCAGGCGGAGTAAAGTACATACCAAAAACTTCAAAAACGGAAAATGAAGAATTCTTATTAGATTTATGTAAGCAAATAGAAGACCCTTCTAGAGTATTATCAGGAGGATTTTTATATTTAATAGATTTAATATACAATCCAAGAATAGCTTCAAAAATAGGTAAAATATTTGCATCTAACATAGACTACTCAGAAGCGGACTATGTAGTTACTATGGAAACTAAAGGAATACCAATGGCACTTATGACAGCAAAAGCTATGAACTTACCTTTAGTTATAATAAGAAAAGATACAAAAGTATCAGAAGGGCCTACATTAAGCATGACATATGTAAGTGGAAACAGCTCAAAGGTAGAAACAATGAGTTTACCAAGAAAAGCATTAAAGCCTAATAGTAAAGTTATACTTATAGATGACTTCATGAGGGGTGGAGGAACTATAAAAGGTATGATGGAACTAATGCATGAGTTCGGAGCAGAAGTTATTGGTACGGGAGTATTTATATCAACAACTAACCCTACAGAAAAAATGGTTAAAGATTACATATCATTAATTCAAATAGATATTGTTAATAATTGTTTAATAGGTGTAAAACCTAACCTAGAAACTTTTAAAGAAGAATATAGAAACACAGAAGATAGAAAAGATAAATAATAACAATCGACATAATAGAAAATTTAAATGGGATAAATAGGGAAATTTTGGTAAAATACTTTTAAAAATGAAAAAAATTTTATAAAATAATAAAGGGATTTTTAATAGTCCCATAGAATTATCTAATAAAAGAAACAGTTTTTTACTTAAAGAAGAAACAAATTTATTTTGTCAAAATTAAAGGGGGATATTAGGAAATGAAGATTACTGACGTAAGAGTAAGAAAAATAACTGACGAAGGAAAAATGAAATGTATAGTTTCATTAACTTTTGATAATCTATTTGTAGTACATGATATAAAAGTTATAGAAGGACACAATGGATTATTCATAGCTATGCCAAGCAGAAAAATAGGAGAAGGAAACTTCAGAGATATAGCTCATCCAATAAATGCTGAGATGAGACAATTATTAGAAGATGAAGTTTTAAAAGCTTACCACGAAGCAGTATCTCAATTAGAAGTAGCTGCAGAATAATAAATAATAATTAGTTTAAACTAAATATTATTTTATAAGAGCCTAACATAAGGCTCTTTTTTTGTTGTAATAATATGTACTTTTTTGTATAAAAGTGTTATATTATTATAGAATGTTAGATTGTATACGAAACTATAGATTTCATATGATATATAATAAGGGAATTAAAATAAATTTGAATGGAGTGAAAACATGAACTTTAAAGCTATAATTCTTGCCGCTGGTAAGGGAACTAGAATGAAGTCAAAACTTCCAAAAGTAGTACATAAAGTATGCGGAAAAGAAATGGTAAACCATGTTATAAACGTGTCTAAAAAATCTGGAGTAAGTGAAATTATTGCAATATTAGGACATGGAAGTGAAGTTGTAGAGAAAAGTTTACCACAAGATACTAAAATAGCTATGCAAACTGAGCAATTAGGAACAGGGCATGCTGTTATGATGGCAAAAGGGTACATAGAAGATAAGGACACTATAGTAGTACTATGTGGAGATACTCCTTTAGTAAAAGAGGAAACTTTACAAAGCTTATTCAAATATCATTTAGATAACGAATATCACACTACAGTGTTAACTACAAGAGTAGAAAATCCAACAGGATACGGAAGAATAATAAGAGATGAAAATCAAGATTTACTAAAAATAGTAGAGCAAAAAGATGCAAGCGAAGAAGAAAAGTTAGTAAACGAAATAAATTCAGGAATATACTGCTTCAATGGAAAGAGCTTAAGAGAAGCTTTAGATAAAATAGATAACAACAATGCACAAGGTGAATATTACTTAACAGATACAATAGAAATAATGAGAAGTAATGGACTAAAAGTTGGTGCATTTGATGGAGCTACAATAGAAGAACTTATGGGTGTAAACTCAAGGGTTGAATTAGCTAAAGCTGAAGAAATAATGAGAAAAAGAATTAACACTATGCACATGGTAAACGGAGTTACTATAATAGATGTTAACTCAACATATATAGAATCAGATGTTCAAATAGGAAACGATACAATAGTATATCCAGGAGCTATGTTAAAAGGAAACACAGTAATAGGAACTGGATGTACAATAGGTATGAATTCATGTATAACAAACTCAACAATAGGTGACGATACAGAAGTAGAAAGTTCAACTATAGTAGATAGTATAGTTGGAAGTAACACTACAGTTGGACCATACGCATATCTAAGACCTAAGAGTAATATAGGAAACAATGTAAAAATAGGAGATTTCGTAGAAGTAAAAAATGCTACTATAGAAGATAACTCTAAAGCATCTCATTTAGCTTACATAGGTGATGCTCATGTAGGGAAAGATGTTAATATAGGATGTGGAGTAGTATTTGTTAACTACGATGGAAAAAATAAATCTAAATCTGTTGTTAAAGACGGAGCATTTATAGGTTCTAACTCAAACTTAGTCGCACCAGTTACTGTAGAAGAAAATGGATATATAGCAACAGGTTCTACTATAACTGAAGATGTAGAAGCAGGAGCTTTAGCAATAGCTAGAGCAAGACAAGTGGTAAAACCAGGTTGGGTAGAAAAGAAAAACCTTAAAAAATAGTAAAAATTTAATTAAGTCCATAGCATAAGTATAGTCTGTGGCTATACTTATGTTTTTATAGAAATTTACTTTAATACATAGTTTTTAAAATTTCGGGAGGTAATTATATCATGAATACTAGCGGAAGTGAAATTAAAATACTTGCAGGAAACTCATCAAAAGAATTAGCTCAAAAAATAGCTGATTATATAGGTGTTCCATTAGCTCAATGTGAAGTTGGAAAATTCAGTGATGGAGAAATATCTGTAAACATAACTGAAACAGTAAGAGGATGCGATGTTTTCGTAATACAATCTACTAATAATCCAGTAAATGATAACTTAATGGAGTTATTAATAATGATAGATGCATTAAAAAGAGCATCTGCAGGTAGAATAACTGCTGTTATGCCATACTACGGATATGCAAGACAAGATAGAAAGGCTAAATCAAGAGATCCAATCACAGCTAAGTTAGTTGCTAACTTAATAACTGCTGCGGGAGCAGATAGAGTTTTAACAATGGACTTACATGCTGCACAAATACAAGGATACTTTGATATACCATTAGACCACTTACAAGGTGGAAAAATATTAGCTGACTACTTCAATAGAAAGCAAATAGAAGATTTAGTAGTAGTTTCTCCTGACTTAGGAAGTGTTACAAGATCAAGAAAATTTGCTAACACTTTAAATGGAGATGTGCCAATAGCTATAATAGACAAGAGAAGACCTAAAGCTAATGTATGTGAAGTTATGAATATAATAGGCGAAGTTGCTGGTAAGAATGTTATATTATTAGACGATATGATAGATACTGCTGGTACAATAGTAAATGCAGCTAATGCACTTAAGGAATACGGAGCAAAAGATGTATATGCTTGTTGTACACACGGAGTATTATCAGGACCAGCTATAGAAAGAATAGAAAATTCTGCTATAGATGAATTAATAGTACTTGATACTATAGAACTTCCTGAAGAAAAGAAAATAGACAAGATACAAATAAAAACTGTAGCACCTTTATTTGGAGATGCTATAAAGAAAATATTCTCTAACGAATCAATTAGTATGTTATTTTAATTAAATTAGAAATACACCTTTAAAATAAAGGTGTATTTTTTTGTATAAAAGCATTTTATATAAAAGTACGAATATTATAAAATAAATATAATAGATAACTATGTACTTTAAATAGGTATAGGTACTGGATATATGGTATAAAATTAAAATGAAAAAGTATTAAGTAAATAGAATAGTTAATTAATTAATGAACCA
>JAFOOW010000076.1 GCA_017425305.1 Peptostreptococcaceae bacterium
CTAGAATCTTTATTTACAACTACTAAATCAACTGGTAGTCCTAATACATCTTCTAAAAATCGTTCAAACTTACCTCTTGTTACTAAGTCTATATGAGAGTTAGTAAACCAAGCTATATCTATATCACTTTCTTCTGTGAAATATTTTGTTCCATAGCTTCCAAAAATGTATATCGCATCTGTTTCTTGACAGTTTAATACGCTAATTATGATTTTTTTGATACTTTCATCTATTTTTCTCATTTATACCACTTCCTTTTTTGGTATATTTATTAACTTAATTATATCATATTTCAAATTTATCACCTACTATATGTAAATGTTATTTTAAACTTATTCTATTTAAATAAATACATCCATTTATGATAGATTAATTTCCAAATCTCTTTATTATAATTCAATATAAAACCTCTGTTATCATAACTTTAAAAATAACTCTAGGAGGTAATATCATGAAATGGTACTTAGACTTTGGACATGGTGGCAAAGACCCTGGTGCAATAGGCACAAACAACACAAAAGAAAGCGACACAGTACTCAAAATAGGTATGCTAGTTAAAAAACACCTTGAAGCATACTCACAAACAGTAATAACAACTCGTGAAAATGACACCTACCACACCCTTGATTACAGAACCAACAAAGCCAATAAAAACAACTGCGACTACTTTATAAGCCTTCATATGAACTCAGCTACCAACAAAACTGCAAAAGGCTGTGAAGTATGGCTCTATGACTCAAATAGTAAACTTTATCCTTTGGCTAAAAAACTATGCTCTAATTTATCAACTAAACTAAACACCTTAAATCGTGGTGTAAAAGAATCTAAAAATTTTTATGTACTTAGAAAAACTAAAATGCCTGCACTACTTATAGAAATAGACTTTTTATCCAACCAAGAAGTTGAAAACTTATGCTCTAAAGAAGATTATATAAAAAAGGTTGCTCACACCATAGCTTCTACTCTACTAGGATTTTAAACACTTATATAATCTAAATTAATACTTAAACTAAGGAGGTATTTTTATGAATTCAGACTTACAAACACTTATAGCTTCTGTTGGCTTCCCTATAGCTCTTAGTATGTACTTACTGGTGCGTATAGAAGGAAAGCTTCAGACTTTATCTGATAGTATCAATGATTTGAGTAAAAATATTTTAACTATGAAATAGGCTAAAACTTTTTCTAAATTCCTTTAATATATTAAAAACTTTAAAACTTATACAATTATTATCAAAGAGAAGATATTCTCTAAAATTAATTCTAAGGAGGTACTAACAATGGGAGTTAGTGAAACAAAAAATCCATCAGCTTTAAAAATCAAATTTGATTGTGGCTATGATGACAATGGAAAGACGATAGTAAAATCTCGTACATATTCTAATGTGAAAGGTGATGCAGCTAGTCAAAATGTTTTAGATGTGGCTAGAGCTTTGGCTAATCTTTGTCAACATGATGTGCTTGAGATTTTAAAGCAAGATAATACTATATTAAATTAATTAAGGAGGTAAATTTTTATGGAAACTAAAAGAAGATTACTTATGACTTTTTTAACTGGTGTTGGTAGAAAGGTTTCGATAGGTGTTGATGATCCTAGAGAGGATTTAAGAGAAGATGAGATAATCGAGGCTATGAATTTAATAGTTGAGAAGGATGTTTTCTTCCCTTATGGAAGTGAGTTAGTTTCAGCAGTTGAGGCTAAGGTGGTTGTTACTGATACTACTGAGTATGATTTAGCAATATAAAAGAAGCTGTCTTTTGACAGCTTCTTTTTTTATTTGGTATTTTTTAATATAATTTAATAATAAAAATTAATTTAATTGCAAAACTACTAAATAATCTATTTAAATCTAAGTTGAACACTATACAGAGTTATATCATTACCATTGAAAATAATGTCTTGTTGAAAACTATGAGCATAGATTTTGTCATTATCTAATATTATAGTTGGGTCA
>JAFOOW010000077.1 GCA_017425305.1 Peptostreptococcaceae bacterium
AAATAAAGTGGTTATTTAAATGACCACTTTATTTTTATAGTTATTTTTAAAATTAATCATAGGATGATAATTTATTTAATGATGAAAGCTTCTGTGAGAAATAGATTAGAGCATTAGAAATACAATCAGCTAGAGCCATTACAACAAATAATCGAGTGTTTTGAAGCATCATAAAATCTAAATTTCCAGATATATTAACAACGCCCTTAATGCTCATATTTCCTACTGAAGGCAGATCTTTACCTAATGCTAAACCAGGTTGTAAAGGAGAATCTTCAATAAATATTTTTCCTATGTTTTGAACATTCCCAAGAGAAGCATCTATTCCAATAATAAATGGGTCTTTAAAATTATTTTCTATTTTAAATAGTATTTCAGATAAATTTATAGAATGTATGGGATACTCTAATGATCCATAGATATAGATATTTTTTCTTTCAATATCTTTAAGTTTATAACCAATTAGTGGGCCTAAAGAGTCTCCAGTAGCCCTATCTGTTCCTATACATAAAAATATTATAGGTCTATTTTCAATAAAAATATTTTTTAATTTATCATATAAATAGTCCCCTAATTCATGGAAGGAATTAGGGGATAATGAATCTATATAAAAACAATTATTCATATCACAACCTCCTTTATTGAAAGTATAGACAAGAATAAGCTAACATATTCAAATTTACATAATTTACTTATAGATTGAATTTATTTTATTTAATGCATATAGAGTATAATCAATTTCTTCTAAAGTATTAAAATATCCCAAGCTAAGTCTAACTGTTCCATTAGGATATGTACCTAAGGTTTTATGAGCTAATGGAGCACAATGTAAGCCACTTCTATTACTTATATTGAAATCGGAATCTAATATAAAAGATAATTCACTTATATCTAACTTAGAATGAGTTATTGATATACATGAAGTTGCATTTTCTTTATCTAAAGGGCCACTAATGGTGTAGTTAGGAATATTAAGTATTCCATTTATTAAATAAGAACGTAAAAAGCTATTATGCTTATAAATAGTATCTAACCCTTCATTTTTAATAAATTTAATAGCCTCAGATAAACCAATTATTCCAGGGATGTTTAAAGTCCCAGATTCAAATTTATCAGGTAGAAAGTCAGGTTGAGTTAAAGCATGAGATAAGCTTCCGGTGCCACCTAATACTAAAGGAGTACAAATATCATTAAGTTTATCGTCAATAATAAATCCTCCTATTCCTTGTGGACCTAAAAGACTTTTATGCCCAGTAAAGGCTAATGCACTTAAAGAGAATTCTTTAAAATCAACATCTAGTACTCCTGCACTTTGAGCAGTATCTAATATAAAGAATATCCCATATTGTTTACATAAATCACCTATTTGTTTTATAGGTTGTATAGAGCCTACAACATTTGAAGCGTGAGTCATAACAATTAATTTAGTATTAGACTTAATTAAATTTTCTATATCTTTTACATTTACAATACCTAAGGCATTTGCTTCAACTATATCTATTTCAATATTAAGAGTATTTTTTAGATTAAATAATGGTCTAATAACTGAATTATGTTCCATAGATGATGTTATTATATGATCTCCAGGTTTTATCACACCATTTAATAAAATATTCAAAGATGAAGTAATATTACTTGTAAAAACTACATTTTCAGGTTTATCATAATTAAATAGACTACAAAGGTCTTCTCTAGTATTATAAACAACTCTATTAGCTGCTAGAGCATTTGGATGATTTGCTCTGCCAGGATTTCCTCCTATATTAGTTAAATAATTATATATTGAATCAGCCACAGTTTTTGGTTTAGGAAATGATGTGCTCCCATTATCTAAATATACCTTCATTTTTTTCTCCTTCTATGTAAAACTAAAAATATTATTCTTAGTATTATAATAAGACAAATAAACAAAATTGCAAGGATTAAATAGAAAAATATGTAAAATAAAAAACTAATATTTATTAAAATAAAAAAATAGTTATAATATAATTAATATATAAAATGCAGGGAGGAAATAAGGTAATGAATTATCATATTATAGTATTCAAAAATACTCATGATGCAATGTCAGCTGAAAATAAATTGAGCGGGTTAGGATATAGTTTTAGAATTATGCCTACTCCAACTTTAATTACTCAGAGCTGTGGTATTTGCGTTAGAATAGAACAAGATGAACAAATAGATAAGATAATTAAAGAAAACATACTTGAATTTAAAAATATATATAGAAAAGATGAAACTGAATATGTACTAATTAAATAGGCATGAGGTGAAATATTAGGGATGGATATATTTTCAGATTTTATTAATGTAAGTAGAAAAACGTTAGATATTTTAATTAGAAAAGTAAATATAGACATTATAATTGAAAAAATTATATCTATTATATTTATATCAATAATAATGTATTTTTCTATAAAGATAGGGAATAAAATTATACAAAAATTTGTTGATAAACAAGTTGCTAGTAAAATGAGTTTTTCATTAGAGCCACAAAAAGCAATTACTATAGGTGAAGTATTAAAAAGTGTCCTTAAATATACAGTATATATAGTAGGAATAGGTTCAATGCTATATGATGTTTTAGCAAAAATACCAGTAGCTGTAGTAAGTGCAGGTGGTTTTGCAATAGGTCTTGGAGCTCAAAGTTTGGTAAAGGATCTTATTAATGGCTTCTTTATTTTGTTTGAGGATCAATATGGAGTAGGGGATCATGTAACAATTCAAGAATTTACAGGTATAGTCGAAAGTATTGGTATACGAACAACTGTTCTAAGAGATTTTACTGGAGATCTGCACTTGATACCAAATGGAGCAATACTTGAAGTCACAAATCATTCTAGAGGAGATATAAGATTTATAGTTGATGTAGAGATAGCATATGAAGAAAATATAGACGAGGCAATAAATGTAATTAAAAAAGTTAATAGTGTATTCGAAGAAAAGCATAAAGAAAAGCTAAGAGGAAAAATTGAAGTGCTAGGAGTATTTTCTTTAAATGCATCAGGAGTAACTATTAGAGTTATTGGTAGAGCAGTACCATTAAGCCAATGGGAAATGGAAAGAGAATTAAGAAAAGACATAAAAGAAGCATTAGATAAAGCAGGAATAGAAATTCCTTATCCAGTAACAAAAGTTATAAATAAATAATGAAAAAATTACTATATTATATAATGTTTAAATAGAATAATATTTAGGGGGTATATTAATGATTGAAGTTTTTGATTTAGGTGATATTGTTGAAATGAAAAAACAGCATCCTTGTGGCAGCAAAGAGTTTGAAGTAATAAGATTAGGTGCTGATATTAAGATAAAATGTGTAGGATGTGGAAGAATTGTTATGATACCACGATTAAAATTCCAAAAGGATGCAAAAAAGGTTGTTAGACCTAATAATTGAAATAAAAATACTTGAAAAGAGTAGAATAAAGTGATAAAATTTAAAACTGTAATCCCTGCTACAGTAATGTAGCCGCTAGTCCAAAGGAGGTGAAAATGATGAGAAAGTACGAAACTATATTTATATTACACCCATCATTCGACGAGGAAGCTGTTAAGGCTGGAATCGAAAAATTCCAAGGTGTTATAGAAAACGGTGGAGGAAAAGTTGAAAATGTTGATTTCTGGGGTAAGAGAAAACTTGCTTACGAAATAAACAAAGTTAACGAAGGTTACTATACTTTAATTAACTTCGAAGCTACTCCTGAATTACCAAAAGAGTTAGACAGAGTTTTCAGAATTACTGATGGTGTTATAAGACACATAATCGTTAAAAACGAAGCGTAAGAGGTGTATTGAAATGAATAAAGTTATACTTATTGGTAGACTTACAAAAGATCCAGAATTAAGATATGCAGCAGGCAGTGGTACTGCAGTTTGTAGATTTACTGTTGCTATAAACAGACAATTTAAAAAGGATGAAACAGACTTTATAAATTGTGTAGCATTTGGAAAGACTGGAGAAACAATCACACAATATCTTACAAAGGGTAGACAAATTGCTGTTACTGGAAGTATAAGAACTGGTAGTTATGATGCTCAAGATGGAACTAAAAGATATACTACTGATGTAGCTGTAGAAAGTTTTGAGTTCATAGGATCAGGATCTAGTGAAGGTAATAACAATTCATACTCAAGAAGTTCTGATAATACATGGAATGTTCCATCTGAAGGCCCAGATATGGGATTTGGAGATATGACTCCAGTAGATGATGGAGATATGCCATTCTAAAAAAGTCTAATTATTTTAAGAAGGAGGGAAAACCATGAGAGACATGAAAAGACCTGGTGGAAAGATGAGAAGATCTAAGAGAAAAGTATGTGCTTTTTGCGTAGATAAAGCTGAATCAATAGATTACAAAGATATCAACAAGTTAAGAAAGTTCGTTACAGAAAGAGGAAAGATTCTTCCAAGAAGAATTTCTGGAACTTGTGCTAAGCACCAAAGACAATTAACTGTTGCTATAAAGAAATCAAGAAACATAGCTTTATTACCATTCACAACTGAATAGTAATAAGTTATTAGCCCCTGTTAATCAGGGGCTTTTATTTTTATATTTAAAATTAATTACATAAATTGTAATTAAATCTCTATTTAGTTGCATTAATAAAGAAAAATAATTAAAATAAAGATACAAGGTATTGAATAGAGGTGAAAATTTAATGAAGAAAAAAGAAGAATTAAACATTATGGTCAATATTAAGATGATAGAAGAACTTAAAGCTAGTTTATTATGTATCATAGGTGAATTCTTTTCGCTTTTAACAAGAGGAACTAATGTTGCGAAAGATTCAATATTAAATTGTATATCAGGAGCTATATTAATTTTATATGTATTAGCACAAAAATTAGGATATAGTTGTGCAGAAGTAGATGATGACATAAGAAAAAAATTAAAATTAGGAATAGCTGAAGAACATGAGTATGAAAAAGAAGGTAAAAGTTTAACAAAACTTCAAAATCATATTAGGGGACGTTATTAATATAAAATTTAGGAGGCTTTTATGAAAAAAAAGCTCAAAACATATAGTAATTTATTTATATCATTTTCAATTGTTATTTTAGTGATTGCTCTTTATTATAGTGAAAACTTCTATTTAGCCAGTGTAATTTTAATAATATATATATGTTATAAGGGTTATATAGATACGAATAGAGAATTATATAATAAAGAAGTTAATACTTTAACTGATAAAATTAAGGCAAAAATAAATGATAATATTTCTAATATGTCCTATCCATTAGCTTTAATTGATAATGGTGGAAATATACTTTGGGCTAATAAAAGATTAAAAGAGGAATTAAATTTATTAGAGTTACAAGAGCAAAATATACTTAGTATAAGTAGAAGCCTTGATTTACAAAAACTATTAAAATGTGATAAGGATTTAAGTCAAAGAGTAAAAATAAAGGATTCTATTTATAGCATATATGCAAACAATATAAGCAATAAAAATGGAGCATATACTAAATATAAATATATCGTGTATTTTAATGAAGTAAGAAACTTGAGGGATTTGCATTCAACTGGAGAAAGTATAATGTTAATAGAAGTAGATAATTTATCTGAAGCATTAGAAAGAACAGATGAAGCAAATAGACCAATGTTAGCTGCTGAAGTAGAGAAAGCAATAAATTCCTATAGTAAAAAATTAAAGGCTATGATTATTAAATATGAGTATAATAAGTATTGTTTATCAGTACAAGATAAATATATTAATGATGAGATTAATTCTAAATTTAATATATTAGATGAAATATCAAGTATTGATAGAGGCAATAAATTAGAAGTTACACTTAGTATAGGAGTAGGAAGAGGCGGAGATAATTCACAAGAAAACTATAATAATGCAATGACTGCAAAAGAATTAGCATTAGGACGAGGTGGAGACCAAGTCGTCGTTAAAAATAGTGAAGATATAAGTTTCTTTGGTGGAAATACGCGTGAGCTCGAAAAAAGAACTAGGGTAAGAGCTAGGGTAATTTCACAAGCGCTAAGAGAGTTAATATTTGAAAGTAGTAATATATTTATTATGGGTCATAAAAATCCTGATATGGATTCCTTTGGAGCTGCAGTAGGATTATGGTCGACTATAAAGCAATTAGGAAAAAATTGCAATATAATAATAGATAATGATATAACTGCAATTGAGTATTATATTAATAAGCTTAAGAGTGAAAGTAAATATGATAATTTAATAATTTCTAGTAGTGAAGCTGAAAAATTAATTAATGAAAGAACATTATTAATAATAGTTGATGTTCATAATAAAGGTTATGTTAATAACTTAAGCATAGTAGAAAAAATTAATAAAAAGATAATTATAGATCATCATAGAAGAAGTGCAGATATAATAGAAGGAGCATTATTAAATTATATAGAAGTTTATGCATCTTCTACATCAGAATTAGTAACTGAATTAATACAATATATGTTACAGAAGCCTAGAATATCTAAGCTTGAAGCAGAGGGGCTTTTAGGCGGAATTTTTATGGATACTAAAGGATTCCAATTTAAATCTGGGGTAAGAACATTTGATGCAGCAGCATTTTTAAGATCATTAGGTGCAGATACTATAGAAGTAAAAAAAATGTTTACTGATAGTTTAGAAGATTATCTATTAATTTCAGATACTATTAGAAATGCAGAAGTATATGATAATGTAGCTATAGCAGTTTGCCCTAGTAACAATAGTAATACTGTAATAGTTGCAAGAGCAGCAGATGAACTACTAGGTATATCGGGAATAGATGTATGTTTTGTTTTATGTGAGTTAAATAATGCAGTTACTATAAGTGCTAGATCTACAGGTGAAGTTAATGTTCAAGTTATATTAGAAGAACTTGGCGGTGGTGGTCATATGAACATGGCAGGAGCTAAATTGAATACTACATTAACTGAAGCAGTATTTATATTAAAAGAAGCAATAAAAAAACATTTAAAACTAAAAGAATAAAATTTAAAAGGATAGGTGTATAATATGAAGGTAATTTTATTACAAGATGTTAAGAAAATGGGTAAAAAAGGTGATGTTATAGAAGCATCAGATGGATATGCTAGAAACTATTTATTTCCTAGGAAATTAGCAGAGGAAGCAACTGCAAATGCGTTACATATAGTTAATGCAAAAAAAGAAAATGAAAGAAAAAAGAAATTAGCTGAATTAGAAGAAGCACAAAAATTAGCAGCTGAATTAAAAGGAAAAGAAGTTACTATAAATGCTAAGGCTGGAGATAATGGAAGACTATTTGGAGCAATAACTAATAAAGATATAGCAGAAGTTATAAACAGTAGTTTCAACTTATCAATAGATAAAAAGAAAGTAGTTGTAAATACTATAAAAGTTGCTGGAACTTATGATGTAGAAGTTAAGCTATATCCAGAAGTATCTACAAAGATGAAAGTTATTATTGTTCCTAAACAATAAGGAGGATTAACATTGAATTTATATAATGATAAGGTTAACTTAGAAGGAATATTAACAAGTGACCTACCAATAGAAGCAAAAGTGAATGTATTATTTGATGTATTAAAAAATGTTTTAGATGAAGGAGCAATTAGAGCTAGAACAGTAAGATTTAAGTTACAAAAATACGTTAATTCAACAGAAATAAATGAAAGAATATATGCATTAAATGTTATAGCATCTGATGGAAATGGAGCAAAGGTTGTGCCAACAGATGAAACTGCACAAGAGGTTTTAGAAGATGTTATCTATTGGATATCAGAAAATATAGCAAAAAAATATGTTCAAAATAAGATAGAATCAGAAGTAGAAAAAGCTTTAGTTGAAAGACAAGATAAGTTTATGGATGAACTAAAGTTATCTATAATTAAAAAGCAAAAGGGAAAAGAAAACGCAAAAACTACAGCAAAATTAGAGAAGTTAGAAAAGTTAGACTCAAAGAATATTAATAAAAATGTTATGTCACTTTTAAGACCGGAAAACTTCGAAGAAGTAGTAGGTCAAGAGAGAGCTGTAAGATCTTTAATATCAAAGATGTCATCACCATACCCTCAACATATAATACTTTATGGACCACCTGGAGTAGGGAAAACATCAGCGGCAAGACTTGCCTTAGAAGCAGCGAAGAAGTTAAAATTTACTCCTTTTGATGATGATTCAAAGTTTGTTGAAGTTGATGGAACTACATTAAGATGGGATCCAAGAGAAATAACAAATCCGTTATTAGGTTCAGTACATGATCCTATATATCAAGGTAGTAAAAAGGATTTAGCTGAAGTTGGGGTACCTGAGCCAAAGACGGGATTAGTTACTGAAGCTCATGGAGGAGTATTATTTATAGATGAAATTGGTGAATTAGATGATATTCTTCAAAACAAATTATTAAAAGTATTAGAAGATAAGAGAGTAGAGTTTTCATCTTCTTACTATGATCCAGATGATGAAAATATCCCAGCTTATATAAAATACTTATTTGATAAGGGAGCACCTGCAGATTTTGTTTTAATAGGTGCAACTACAAAAGATCCAAGCCAAATAAACCCAGCTTTAAGATCTAGATGTACAGAAGTTTACTTTGAGCCATTATCTTCAGTTGACATAGAAGGTATAGTTAATAATGCATCTGAAAAGTTAAATGTAGAGCTTGAAGAAGGTGTTGGAAAACTAATAAGCCAATATACTATTGAAGGTAGAAAGGCAGTAAATATATTATCTGATGCATATGGATATTCATTATTTAATGCGAATGGTGAAGAAAATCAACATAAAATAACTTTAAAAGATGTTGAAGAGGTTATTTCAATAGGTAGATATTCTCCGTTTGAAAGATTAGATAATTTAGATAAATGTGAAGTTGGTCACGTATATGGATTAGGCGTAAGTGGATTCTTAGGTTCTACTATAGAAATAGAAGCTACAGTATTTCCAGCTAAGAAAAAAGGGCATGGAACAATTAAGTTTAATGATACTGCAGGTTCTATGGCTAAAGACTCTGTATTTAATGCAGCATCTGTAATAAGAAAAATTACAGATAAAGATATTAAGGATTATGATGTTCATGTTAATGTAATTGGTGGAGGTCAAATAGATGGACCATCAGCAGGAGCGGCTATTACTGTTTGTATAATTAGTGCTCTTACAGAAAGACCAATTCGTCAAGACGTTGCTATCACAGGGGAAATTTCTTTAAGAGGAAATGTTAAACCAGTTGGAGGTATATTTGAAAAGATATACGGAGCTAGAAGAAAAGGAATTAAACTTGTTGCTATCCCTAAGGATAATGAAAAAGAAGTTCCTCTAGGACTTGAAGATATAGAAGTTAAATCTATAAGTCATATAGAGGAACTAATGGAGATAGTATTTGAGAAGTAATGTAGATTAAGCTTCCTATAGTAGGAAGCTTAATTTTATTATATGAAGAAAAGAATTTATTATACAAATGAGATAGTAAAATTTATTCATTTTGATATAATAGTTTTATATTTATAAAGATGAGAAATGTAATAAGAAATTGGGAGGTGGAACATTTATGGAAGCACCTATGATGAGAAGTTTACCACAAAGTATAGAAGCAGAACAATCCGTTATAGGAGCAATGTTAATAGATAAAAGTGCTATTGCTCAAGTTTTAGAAAAGCTTAATGAAGATGATTTTTATAGGGATGGACATAAAGCAATATATAAAGCTGTACGCGAGATGTATGCTAAAGATATAGCAGTAGATTTAGTAACTCTATTAGAATATTTAAAAACTACTGATATGTTAGATAAAGCTGGAGGAGTTACATATATATCAGAATTAAGTTCATCTGTTCCTACAACTGCTAACTTAAGTTCATATATAAAAATAGTAGAAGAAAAGTCTACATTAAGAAAACTTATAAAGGCATCTACTTCTATTATTGAAGAGAGTTATAATAGTGGTGGAGATGTTGATAAGGTAATAGATTTAGCTCAAAAAAAGGTTTTTGATATAGCAGAAAAAAAGGATTCTAAGGAGTATGAATCTTTATCAAATGTACTTGAAAGAGGATTTTTAGAAATAGAAAGACTATTTAATAACAGAGGAGCTATAACTGGAGTTGGTTCTGGAATTAAGGATTTAGATGCTAAAACTTCTGGATTTCAAAAGGGGGATATGGTACTGATTGCAGCTAGACCATCTATGGGGAAAACAACATTCTCTTTAAATATTGCGGAAAATGCAGCATTAAAAGAAGGGAAAAGTGTAGTTATATTCTCTCTAGAAATGTCTAAGGAACAATTAGCATATAAGCTTCTATGTTCTCAAGCAAATGTTGATATGCTTAAACTTAGAACTGGTAATTTAGAAGATGATGATTGGGAAAGAATTGCAAGAGCAACAGGACCATTATCAAAAGCAAAAATATATATAGATGATACTGCTGGTATTAGTGTAATGGATATGAGATCTAAATGTAGAAAGATAAAAATGGAACATGGTATTGATATGATTCTTATTGACTACTTACAACTTATGTCGGGTAGTGCTGGTAGTGATAATAGACAACAAGAGGTATCTGAAATATCTAGATCTATTAAGGCTTTAGCAAAAGAAATGGAATGTCCAGTAATTGCATTATCTCAGCTATCTCGTGCACCTGAGCAAAGAGCAGACCATAGACCAATGTTATCTGACTTAAGAGAGTCAGGGTCAATTGAACAGGATGCTGACGTTGTTATGTTTTTATATAGAGATGAATACTATAATAAAGAAACTGAAGAAAAAGGAATAGGTGAATGTATTATAGCTAAACAAAGAAACGGTCCAGTTGGAACTGTTAGAATGGCATGGATAGGAGCGCACTCTAAATTTGCTGATCTTGATTTAGTACATAAAGAATAGCTAAAAATACTCTAAAGTTTGTAATTATTAAAACTTTAGAGTATTTTTTATAAATATAAGCTGTGGATAAATTTAAAAGCATTTTAAATAGTGAAAAAGATTTTTATCTGTGGAAAACTTTAAATAAATTAAAGTGTGGATAATTTTTTTGTTAGTATATAGATATAATAGTTTTATTATAGAATAATAAAAGAAGGGTGGAAAAGAACTATGAATAAAAAAATTGGTTTTATAGGCTGCGGAAATATGGGAAAAGCTATGCTGGGTAGCATAGTTAAATCAGATAATATTATATTAGAGAATATAATGGTATCTACAAAAAGTAAAACCTCAGCACAAAGTATTAGTCTTGAGTTTGGAGTAAAAGCAAGTACAAATAATATTGAAGTAGCAAAAAATTCAGATATAATATTTTTAGCAGTTAAGCCTTATTTCTTTAAGGAAGTTATAGAAGAAGTAAAAGAAAGTATTAAGGAAGATGCAATTGTTATTTCTATAGCTGCAGGTATTACAATAGATCAAATTGAGCAATGGTTCAATAAGAGAGTTAAAGTTGTTAGAACAATGCCTAATACTCCAGCATTAGTTGGAGAGGGAATGTCAGCTATATGTCCAAATAAAAATATAACAGAAGAAGAATTAAAGTATGTTGGTGAGTTATATAATTTGTTCGGTAAGTATGAACTTCTTGAAGAAAAAGATTTTCATGCATTTATAGCATTATGTGGTTCATCTCCGGCTTATGTATTTATGTTTATTGAAGCAATGGCAGATGCAGGGGTTAAACTAGGAATACCTAGGGCTAAAGCTTATAAATTAGCAGAACAATCTATACTAGGCTCAGCTAAATTAGCATTAGAGACAGGGAAGCATCCTGGAGTGCTTAAGGATGAAGTATGTTCTCCAGGTGGAACTACTATAGAGGCAGTTAATGACCTTGAGAAGAATGGATTTAGAAGTACTGTAATAAGTGCTATTGAGAAGTGTGCAGATAAGTCTAAAAATATGTAAATTAAAATAATAGAAGTTGAAATTCATATTTCAACTTCTATTATTTATATAATTAATTTTATAATCACAATTAAATAGTTGCAACTCCAGAACGAATAGCAGCTTCTTTAACAGCTTCTGATACTTTTCTTTGAACATCTAAATTAAAGGCTTTTGGAATTATATAATTTGGATTTAACTCTTCATCTGAAACTGAATTAGCAATTGCAAGAGCAGCAGCTATTTTCATTTCTTCATTTATTTCTTTAGCTCGAACATCTAAAGCACCTCTAAATATTCCAGGAAAAGCTAGCACATTATTTATTTGATTAGGAAAATCAGAACGACCAGTACCAATAATTTTAGCACCAGCATCCTTAGCGTCCTCAGGGAAAATTTCTGGAGTTGGATTTGCCATAGCGAAAATAATAGCATCAGAATTCATTGAGGCAACCATTTCCTTTGATAATATATTTGGTGCAGAAACACCTATAAATACATCAGAATTTTTAATAACATCCTTTAATAAGCCAGATTCGTTATTAGGATTAGTTATATTAGAAAGTTCTTCAAAATAAGGATTAGTATAGGTAGAATTTCTATTTAAAGAACCATTTTTATCGCATACAATAATATTTTTTGCTCCATAAGATAATAATAATTTAGTTATAGCAGTACCTGCAGAGCCTGCACCATTAACTACAATTTTTAGATTTTTAATTTCTTTATTAACTATTTTTAAAGCATTTATTAGTCCTGATAAGACTATGATAGCAGTACCATGCTGGTCATCATGGAAAACAGGTATGTTTAATCGCTCTTTTAATCTTTTTTCAATTTCAAAACATCTAGGAGCAGATATGTCTTCTAAATTAACTCCACCCAGGGTAGGAGCAATTCTAACAACAGTTTCAACTATTTCATCAACATTTTTAGTATCAAGAACTATAGGAAAAGCATCAACATCAGCAAATTCTTTGAATAATATAGACTTACCTTCCATAACTGGCAAAGAAGCTAAAGGACCAATATCACCAAGGCCTAGTACAGCAGTACCATCAGATATTACAGCTACTGTATTCCACTTTCTAGTATATACATAAGCTAATGATGGATTTTTATGTATTTCTCTACAAGGTTCAGCTACACCAGGGGTATAAGCTAGAGAAAGGTCTTTTTCGTTTTTAATTTTAACTCTGGATAATACTTCTAATTTACCTTTTATTTCTTTGTGAAAATTTAATGATTCTTCATATATACTCATAAATAAACTCCTTAAAAATAGATTTACAATATTATTATACGAATTATAATTATATAAATCAAAAAGATATTCGTAAAAATATTGAAATTTTGCAAGTGGTCTGATAGGATAATATATGGAATTATTATTGTAAATATGATTTATAAATATTTCTTAAGAGGAGGCATATATATGTCAACATTTATTGTATTAGGAGCCCAATGGGGAGATGAAGGTAAAGGAAAAATGACAGATTATTTAGCTGAAGAAGCTAATGTAGTTGTTAGATATCAAGGTGGTAATAACGCTGGACATACGGTAGAGGTAGGAGATAAGCAATATAAACTTCACTTAATACCATCAGGTATATTACATGATGAAAAGCTTAATGTAATAGGAAATGGCGTTGTTATAGATCCTATAGCTTTCTTTTCAGAAATAGATTACTTACAAGAAGAGGGAGTAAAAGTAAACCCAGAAAAATTAATAGTTAGCGATAGAGCTCATATAATTATGCCATATCATAAAATTTTGGATAAATTAAAAGAGCAAGCAAGAGGAAAAAATGATATAGGAACTACAGGAAAGGGAATAGGTCCTTGTTATACTGATAAGTTTGAAAGATGTGGAATAAGAGTTTGTGATCTTATAGATAAAGAAGTATTTAAAGAAAAGCTAAGTGAAAACATAGAAATGAAGAATAAGTATATAGTAAATGTTTTGGGTGGAGAAGCTTTAAACTTTGATGAAATATATGAAGAATACTCTAAGTACGGAGAGAGATTAAAACCATTTGTAAGAGATACATCAGTTACAGTATACAATGAAATTAAAGAAAATAAATCAGTTTTATTTGAAGGTGCTCAAGGTATGTTATTAGATATAGACTATGGTACATATCCATTTGTAACATCATCAAATACAACTGCGGGTGGAGTAGCTAATGGTGTTGGTATAGGACCAAATATGATTACTAATGCTGTAGGTATAGCTAAGGCGTATACTACAAGAGTTGGTAAAGGACCTTTCCCAACAGAGTTAGAAAATGAAACTGGAGAATGGATAAGAGAAAAAGGTCATGAGTATGGAGTAACTACAGGTAGATCAAGAAGATGTGGTTGGCTTGATATAGTTATACTAAAAACTTCAGTTAGAGTTAGTGGATTAACTTCATTAGCTGTAACTAAAATAGATACATTAGCTGGTTTAGAAAAAGTCATGATGTGTGTTGGATATAAGTTCAATGGTGAAGTTATAGATTACTTCCCAGCTAGCTTAGAAGACTTAGCTAAATGTGAACCTATATATGAAGAATTTGATGGATGGGATGAAAGTGTGGCAGAAGCTAGAAGCTATGACGAATTACATCCAAATGCAAGAAAGTATTTAGAAAGAATAGAAGAATTAACAGAAACTAGAATATCAATAGTATCAGTAGGTCCAAGAAGAGACCAAACTATGAGAGTTAAGCCTTTATAAGGTAATAAAAATAGTTGTATAAAATAGTTAATATTTTTATACAACTTATTTTTATTTAGAATAATATTTATTGGTATAGTACAAAATATAAATAATTTAAATTAAGTGTATAAATTTATTAAAGAAAATTTTTATTTATAATATTTATTAGCATTAAGAAACTAATATAATATGAGAACCCGTTTAAGGGTTCTTTTTAATAATTTTATATATAAATATTTGATAAGGGGTGTAGAAAGTGGGAGTAGTAACAGAAAAGGAATATGAAGTACATTATTATGAAACAAATTATAGACTTGAATGTAAAATATCATCCATAATTAATTATTTTTGTGATATAGGAACTAATCAATCAGAACTATTAGGTGTAGGAATTGATTATTTAACGGAAAAAGGATTGGCTTGGGTATTTTATAAATATGATATAAAAGTAAATAGGTATCCTAAATATGGAGAAAAAATAAAAGTAGTAACGAGAGCAAAAAGTTTTAAAAAGTTTTACGCTTCAAGAGAATATTCTATATATGATAAAAATAATGAGAAAATAGTAGAAGGAGAAGGAATCTTTCTATTAATAGATATAGATAGAAGACGAGCTTTGAGAATTCCAGAGGAGCAGTATACAGCTTATGGAGTAGATATTGATACTTGTTCTGATATAAAGCTAACAAAGATAGAAAAGCTTAAAGAAAAAAGTAATAAGAGTACATTTAAAGTTAGATATGGAGATATAGATTCTAATATGCATGTGAATAACGTTAGATATGTTGAATGGGCAATAGAGTCTATTCCATTAGATATTGTTTTGAATTATCAACTCAAGGAACTAACAGTTGTATTTGAAAAGGAATGTAGATATGGCACAGAAATAAGTGCTTTATATGAAGTAAAAGATAGTAAGGATAGCTTAATTATACTTCATAGTATAGAAGGCAGTGAAGGAAGAGAATTAAGTGCATTAATTAGTAAGTGGGAAAAAATTAATAGAGGTGATGAGATCTATAATATAGAATAACATTCAAAATAAAAAAATTAAGGAGTTTATAATAGTAAACACCTTAATTTTTTTAAATAATTATATTAATTTATTGTTATATTTATTTTCTGCAATTGATTTTGCAACTGTATAGCCAGAGCTCCAAGCCCATTGAAGATTAAATCCACCACAGTCTCCATGAACATCTAGTATTTCCCCACAGAAATATAGGTCTTTAATTAGTTTAGATTCTAATGTAGTATAATCAACATCTTTAGTATCTATGCCACCAACAGTAACTTGAGCTTGGTTAAAGTCATTAGTTCCTATACAAGTAAATTTCCATTGTTTTAAAGTACTTATTAATTTTCTTTTTTCTTTCCAAGTTAATTCATAACAAGGTATTTGAAGATTAGTTATGCCACATTCCTTTAATAAAATAGGGATTATTTTTTTGTTTATAATTCCAACTAGGGCATTAATTATAGGTCTATGGCTAAGAAGTGCAAAATGACACTCTATAAAATCTTCTAAATCTTTTTCTGAATAGCTAGGTAATAAATCTACTATTACTTCTGTTTTCTTTTTATTAAATGTGCTTTGAGAAGCTAAAGCAGAAATTTGAAGGATTGGAGGACCAGATATTCCGTAGTCAGTAAATAATATTTCTCCAAAGTCCTTTTTTACAGCAATATTATCAACTAAAAGAGTTGCATATCCATCAAACTTAACACCAGATAAAGCTTTTAAGTGAGGATAATCTAATTTTAATTGAACTATGCCAGGAACTAATGTAGTTATTGAATGCCCTAAACTTTTAGCAATATTATAAGCACTACCATCAGATCCTGTTTTAGGAGCTGTTTTTCCACCACAAGCTAGTATTACTTTATTAGCTGTGAATAATTTAAAATCTTCATTATTTGTGGATAACTTAAATTTTTTACCCTTGTGGATATCTTTTATTTTACAGTTTGTGTATAAAGGTATATCCCTATCTTCAATAGACATCTTTAAAATATCTACAACTGAAGAGGCTTGCAAAGATTGAGGATAAAGTTTACCACTAGGTAAAGATATAATTGGAAGTCCTAAAGAGAGAAAAAAGTTTTTTGTATCTTCAAGAGATAGTTTCTCTAATGCTTCGAATTTAAAATCAGAATTTGAACTAT
>JAFOOW010000078.1 GCA_017425305.1 Peptostreptococcaceae bacterium
GGGGTTCGATTCCCCTATGGGTCACCAAATTCCCGGGACTATAGCTCAGCTGGGAGAGCACCTGCCTTACAAGCAGGGGGTCACAGGTTCGAGCCCTGTTAGTCCCACCATATATGCTAGTGTGGCTCAATGGTAGAGCAGCTGACTTGTAATCAGCAGGTTGTAGGTTCGATTCCTATCACTAGCTCCAGTAAAACTCTTAGATATTTTATCTAAGAGTTTTTTTGTATAAAAAATAACTAATAGAGAAATTAAATATTCCCTATTAGTTATTTTTATCCCATCTTAAATCATTTCCAATAAACTTAATCATTCTGAATCTATCAAATACCCTTGAGAAAATTCTTTGAGTATATATTTCACCTAACTGTATAGGCGATAAGTTAGTTGAAATGATAGTTTTCTTTCCGGCTAGTAATCTAGTATTTAAAATATTAAACAGCTCACTATTAGTAAATGAGTTAGTAAGCTCTGTACCTAAATCATCTATTATAAGTAAATCACAATCGAATAAATTCTCATAGTTATCTTTACTTATATGGTCATCTGCATTTTTAAATTTATAATCTTCGATGATTTCAAACATTTTAAAAGCAGTTTGATATATAACTACATAACCTTTATCTAATAATTCTTTAGCTATACAGTTGGACATAAAGCTTTTTCCAAGTCCAGTATCACCATAGAATAACATATTCTCATCGTTATCTTTATCAAAATTAAAAACAAAACCTTCACATATAGACAAAATTTCAAGTATATTTTCTTGTGGAGATATACCTAAATGCTCATCTCTTTCCATAGAAAACTTAGAAGGATCAAATGTTGAAAAGTTTTGAGTGTTAAGTATTCTAGATAAATTAGACATACTATAAGCTTGGTTTATAATTTGTTGTTTTAAGCAATTGCACTTCTTACCTGTTTTTAAAAAACCAGTATCTTTACATATAGGACAATCATATTTTAAATTCAAATATCCTGCTGGAACCTTAAAATCATTTAGTAATTGATTTTTACGATTTTTTAAAGCATCCATTTTAATTTTAGTTTCTTCTAAAATTTTATCTTTATCTTGAGGATTTAAAAGCACTAACTTTGCTAATTTTAATCCAATCTTTGATACTTCATCATCAATTTCCTTAATTTCAGGGATTCTATGATATACTTTTTTCTTTCTAGCTTCTAATTCCTTTTCTGCTAAATCTCTTTTTCGTTCATAACCAGTTAATATATCTTTTATTGTAGATTCTCTCACTTGCTCACACCCCCTATATTATTTTTTATTTAAATTTTCCTTTTTGACTTTCTTGAAGTCTTCTTTCTAATTCATCAGCGCTATACTTAGTAAAGCTTTGATTAATATTATGGAAACGAGTTTTTACTTGAGGAGGATTTTGTTTAGGCTTATAGGATGTTGCATTAGTATTTGCACTTGCCTTTTTAGCTTCAGAATTTCTCTTAAATTCCTCTTCAGAAGATTTTAAATCCTCTAATGTTTTTATATTTTTCTCATTCCAACTTTTAATAACACCATTTATATAAGAAATAGATGGATTTGAAATATTTTTTGATTTAGAACAAGCCTCTAATACTAGCTCTATATCAAATTGATATTTATCAAACCACATATCCATAAGTTCTTTTTCAGACCTTGTAGGTTGTCTAGAGAAACCTAACTCATTGAACACAGTCTTATACATCATAAATCTTTTACTTCTTTCAGAGAAGCTACTTTTAACTTCTTCAGGAGTATATAAATTAGCATCATACCAGTTTCTAATTATACCCTCTATATAGCTAACAGGTTTAGATGTACCAGTTTTATCCTTAACATATTCATAAGCACATTCAATCATATCAGTACTCATATTATACTTATCCTTCATATCTAGTATAGCTATTTTTTCACTTGGTTGAAGTAGCCTACCAACAGTTTGATTGATAGAATTAAACATTTTTCTAATTTGAGGATCTTCACCTACGGAAACTATAGTATTAACATCAGAAGTTATTGATTGATTTGGATTGAATATATTTTCCA
>JAFOOW010000079.1 GCA_017425305.1 Peptostreptococcaceae bacterium
ACTAGAATAACTGGTGATAAAACTAAGTTATCTACAAGATTTAATAAAATAGTTGAAATAATAGTTGAAGCAGATGCATATGGAAAAATGAGAAATACAGAGTATATAGATAAAGAAGATGTAGTAAAAGCGATAAGAGAAAGAAGAGATAGATTTAGTAGAATAGAAAAAAGAATGGAAGAATCATTGGAGAAAGGATTTACTCTTATAACTACTGAAGGGGAAAAAGTAGGTGTAATAAATGGATTGGCAGTGCTTAATATAGGAGAATATTCATTTGGTAGACCATCAAGAATAACTGTAGCTACATCTCCTGGAAGTAATGGTATAATAAATATAGAACGAGAAGTTGATATGAGTGGACCTATACACAGTAAAGGGGTATTAATATTAACGGGATTCTTACGTGAGAACTTTACTCAAGATATACCTTTATCATTAGATGCAAGTATTTGCTTTGAACAAAATTATGGTGGTGTAGATGGAGATAGTGCTACAGGTGCTGAAATATATGCATTGTTATCTTCTTTAAGTGAAGTTCCTATTAAACAAAGCATAGCAGCTACAGGTTCTATGAATCAAAAAGGTGATATACAAGTTGTAGGTGGTGTAACTGAAAAAGTAGAAGGATTCTACTTTACTTGTAAAAAACAAGGATTAACAGGAGAGCAAGGAGTTATTTTACCTAAAAATAATTTAAGAAACTTAGTTCTTCAAGATGAGGTAGCTAAAGCTATTGAAGATGGCAAATTCCATATATATCCTGTGGAAAGAATAGAAGAAGCAATTGAAATTTTAACAGGTAAAAAATATGAAGAGATAAAAGAATTAGTAATAAAAAAATTATTAAAATATAGTGATTTGCAAAATAAATAGTTATAATAAAAAAGACAAAAACTTAAGTTTTTGTCTTTTTGTTATATATATGATTATTTGGAAAAATATATAATAAACAAAAACATATAAGAACTTTACTAATTGCCAATAATATAAATATTAATTTATCAAAAAATAATTTGTTTAAGATATTTTAAAAAATGTTATATATTAATATATATAAAAGCTAGAGGGGGATTTTACTATGGCTAGAGCAAAAAAGAAAAATAAGAACAACATAAAAGAAATATTAGATATATTACAAGAAACATATCCAGATGCTAAATGTGAGCTAAATCATACAAGTGCCTTTGAATTATTAGTTGCAACTATATTATCTGCACAATGTACAGATGTAAGGGTTAATATAGTTACTGATAAATTATTTAAAAAATATAATACAGCAGAAGATTTTGCAGCTTTAACTATTGATGAAATTAGTGAAGAAATAAAATCTTGTGGACTATATAAGAGTAAAGCTCAAAAAATAAAAGAAACTTCCGTTATATTATGTTCCAATTATGGAGGGGAAGTACCTAATGATTTAGATGAATTAACTAAGCTACCTGGAGTTGGAAGAAAAACTGCAAATGTAGTTTTAAGTAATGCTTTTGGAGTTGATGCAATAGCAGTTGACACTCATGTTTTTAGAGTATCAAATAGAATAGGTTTAGTTAAAACTGAAACACCAGAAAAAACAGAATTTGAACTTATGAAGGTACTACCTAAAAAAAGATGGTCACATGCACATCACTTAATAATCTTTCACGGTAGAAGAATATGTAAAGCAAGAAAGCCTGAATGTAACATATGTCCATTAATTAAGTATTGTGATTATTACCAAGAAGGGAATGTACAATAGTGAATAGACATAAGATATATGCTATAGCAATATTAATACTTTGTTTTATAATAGCTTTTCCAAAAGAATCGTATGCTAATAGTAATAAAAGTAAGATATATAATAATATATATATCGAAAATATTGATATGTCAGGTCTAACAAAAGAAGAAGCAATAGATAAATTAAAAGAAAGTATATATTGTAATAAAGAAATAAATTTTTTATATGATGAACATATATATCCATTAAGTTTTGATTTTATTGAACTTAATTACAATATAGAAGATACAGTAGAAAAAGCTTTTAATATAGGAAGAAATAAAAATATAGTAGATAACACTAAAACAAAAATTAATTTAAAATTAGGGTATAAAATAAATTTTAGATTAGAGCCTAAATATAATAATGAAAAAATTAATGACTATATAGAAATTTTATGTAGTCAAATAAATAAAGAGCCTGTAGACGCAACTATTAATATAGAACAAGATAATATAAAAGTTACAGATGAGGTTATAGGAATTAAAATAAATAAAGATACTATTAGAGAAACTATAATAGATAAAATAGATGAACTGGATTTTAATGAAACAAGTATCCCTATAAATATAATAAAACCTAAATATACTTATGAAAATTTATCTAAAATAAATAGCGTATTAGGAAGTTATAAAACTAAATTTAATCTTAGTAATTATAATAGAAGTAATAATATTTATATTGCAACAAATAAAACTAATAATATTTTATTAAATAATAATGAGGAATTTTCTTTTAATAACATTATAGGTCAAAGAAGTGAGCAAGCAGGTTTTAAAGAAGCACCAGTTATTATAAATGGAGAAATGCAAAGTGGCTTGGGTGGAGGAATATGTCAAGTTTCTAGTACTATATATAATGCAGTATTATACTCAGGACTTGAAATAACTGAAGCTAGAAATCACAGTATTCCAAGCTCATATATTGAAAAAGGAAGGGATGCTACGGTATCTTATGGAGCAGTAGATTTAAAATTTAGAAATAATTATCAATATCCAATTCTTATACAAAATAAAGTAATAAATGATACCATAGTAACGACTATATATGGTAATGATAGATATAAAAGAGAAATAGATATTGTTACAGAACTAGTAGAAACTATACCTAATAAAACTATAGTTAAGGAAAGTAGTGTCATGTATAATGGAGAAAATTTTATACAAGAGAAAGGTAGAAGTGGATATAAAATAAAAACATATAGAATATATAAAAATAAAAATGGGGAAATATTATCTAAAGAATATATAAATGAAAGTTACTATCCACCTATAAATAAAATTATAATTAAGGGAACGAAAATTAGATATAATGGAATTATAGTATAGATAGATTAAAAAATATAAAATCTCCTAAATTAATAGGAGATTTTATATTTTTTAATCTAGTAAGTTTTTAATAGTTATAAATTTCTGATATAATTATTAAATATAAAAATTTAGGAGGAAGTTAAATGGCTTTAAATATAGCATTAGTAGAACCAGAAATACCACAAAATACAGGAAATATAATAAGAAGCTGTGCAGCTACAGGTACAAGACTTCATCTAGTAAGACCTTTAGGTTTTTGTATGGATGATAAATATTTAAAAAGAGCAGGATTAGATTATTTAGATTTAGTAGAAATAAATTACTATGATAGTTTCGAAGAATTAAGAGAAAAATATCCAGAATCTAAATTTTTCTATGCTTCAACAAAAGCCAATAAAAACCACTCAGAGGTGGAATATGAAGATGAATCTTTCATAGTTTTTGGAAAAGAAACAAAAGGGTTACCAGAAAGTTTAATAATGGACAATTTAGAAACAGCTATAAGAATACCTATGGTAGATATAGAAAGAGCTAGATCACTTAATTTATCAAACTCAGTTGCGATAGTGTTATTTGAGGCATTAAGACAAATAGGATACCCTAATTTAAGATAAGTATATATTATATACTATATAAAGTAGACTATATTAAAAAGTATAATATAGTCTTTTTTATTTATGCTATATTTTATTTATTCAAAAAATATAGCATAAATTAAAAAATAATGTAGAAATTTTTGAAAAAATAGGATAAAATTAACTTGAACATAAAAATAAATATAAATAGGAGGGAATTTATGAAATTTAAAAAATTATTATCATTAGGTCTTGTTACTGTATTAGCAAGTTCAATGTTAGTTGGATGTTCATCTACAAAGTCAGAAGGGGGAGATGCTGCAGCTAACGGTGATGACAAAATGAAGGTTATAATGATAACTGACGTAGGTGGAGTAAACGACCAATCATTTAACCAAAGTGCATGGGAAGGTTTAGGAAGAGCTAAAGAAGAATTAGGGGTAGAAGTAGATTACATAGAATCTAAGCAAGAATCTGATTATGCAACAAACATAGACATGGCTTTAGACCAAGAGGCTGACTTAGTAATAGGTATAGGATATAAGTTAGAAAAAGCTATATCAGAAGCTGCTGCAACTTATCCAGATAATAAGTTTGCAATAATTGACTCTGATTTCGGTGGTAATATACCTGCAAACGTTAACTGTATAACTTTTAAAGCTCAAGAAGCATCTTACTTAGTAGGATTAGTAGCTGGTAGAGTTACAGAAAGCAAAAAAGTTGGGTTCGTAGGTGGAATGGAAGGTCAATTAATAGAAGAATTTGAAGCAGGATTTACAGCGGGTGTAAAAGCTGCTAACCCAGAGGTAGAAGTATTATCTCAATATGCTAACAACTTTGCTGACCCAGCTAAAGGAAAAGCAATAACAAACCAAATGATAGCAGATGGTGTTGATATAGTATTCCATGCAGCAGGAGATACTGGAAATGGTGTTATAGAAGCTGCTAAGGAAGCTGGAAAGAAAGCTATAGGTGTTGATAGAGACCAAAATAATGTTGCTCCAGAAACTATAATAACTTCAGCTATAAAAAGAGTTGACGTAGGTGTATACACTACAGTTAAAAACTTATTAGATGATAAATTCGAAGGTGGTAAAGTTGCTACTTACGGATTAAATGAAGATGGTGTAGGAATAGCAGAAACAACTAAAGAAGATGTTGATCCATCTGTATTAGAGTTCGTTAATGAACAAGGTGAAAAGATTAAGAAGGGTGAAATAAAAGTTCCATCTACAATGAAGGAAGTTGAAGCAGCTCAAAATTAATTTGATAAATAAAGACTAGTTATACTAGTCTTTATTTTTTTATAAATATGTATAACTATAAAAATAAATAGTATAACATAAATTGGCGAATAGTACACAATATAATTAAGATTATATTTTAAAAATATACACTTATTTAATTTGATTAACATAATATGTAAAAAAATGTCGATAAAAATTGAAAAGTATACAGAATATATAAAAATATGTTGAATAATTACTAAAATTAAATTGTTATAACTGGTAATATTTAGTATAATTAAAATGATGAAATATAAATAGAGAGGAGTGTAAAGAGTTATGGTTAATAGTAATGTAAATTACAGTCAAAAAGTTGTAGAGATGAAAAATATAACTAAAAAGTTCGGAAGCTTTATAGCTAACGAAAATATAAACTTGACTGTACATAAAGGTGAAGTACATGCTCTTTTAGGAGAAAATGGAGCAGGTAAATCTACTCTAATGAACATATTATATGGATTATATCAACCTACTTCAGGGGAAATTTATATAAATGATAAAAAGGTTGATATGAATAATCCAAATGTAGCTATATCACATGGTATAGGAATGGTTCATCAGCATTTTATGTTAGTTCAACCATTTACAGTTGCACAAAATATAATTTTAGGAACAGAACCTACAAAGGGTATGGGAGCTATAGATATAAAGAAAGCTATAAAAGATGTTGAAGAAATATCTAAGAAATATGGATTACATGTTGATCCTAATTCAAAGATAGAAGATATAAGTGTAGGTATGCAACAAAGAGTTGAGATACTAAAAGCCTTATATAGGGGAGCAGAAATATTAATACTAGATGAACCAACAGCAGTTTTAACACCACAAGAAATAAATGAGCTGATACAAATTATAAGAAATTTAACTAAAGAAGGTAAGTCAGTAATAATAATAACTCATAAGTTAAAAGAAATAAAAGCTGTTGCAGATAACTGTACAATCATAAGAAGAGGTAAGTACATAGACACTGTATTGGTTGAAAAAACAACTGAAGATGATTTAGCATCAATGATGGTAGGTAGAGAAGTTAACTTTAAGGTTGACAAAGAAGATGCAAAACCTAAAGAAACAATACTAGAAATTAAAAATCTTAATGCTAGAGATAATAGAAATGTACAGATATTAAATAACCTATCACTAGAAGTTAAAGCTGGTGAAATATTAGGTATAGCAGGTATAGATGGTAATGGTCAATCTGAACTAGTTGAAATACTAACAGGTCTTAAGAAAGCAGACTCAGGAAGTATAACAATAAACGGTAAAGAAATATTAAATGACAAGCCTCTTAATATATTTAATAAAGGTATAAAAAATATACCTGAAGATAGACATAAGAGAGGTTTAGTACTTGACTTTACTATAGCAGAAAATACTGTACTTCAAAGATACAAGGAACCTACATTCTCTAAAAATGGAGTATTAAACAATGAAGCTATAGAAAAGCATGCTAAGTCTATAGTCGAAGAGTTTGATGTAAGACCTACAGATTATACTGTAAAATCTAGAGCTTTATCTGGAGGAAACCAACAGAAGGTTATAATAGGTAGAGAAGTTGATAATATAAGAGTTGATAAAGCTAAAACAAATCAACCTCAATTATTAATAGCTACACAACCAACTAGAGGACTAGATGTTGGAGCTATAGAATTCGTACATAAAGCTTTAATAGAGCAAAGAGACGAAGGAAATGGTGTATTATTAGTATCTTTAGAATTAGATGAAGTTATGAATGTATCAGATAGAATAGCAGTAATATACGAAGGACAAATAGTTGGAATTTTAGATGCAAAAGATGCAGATGAAAATACACTTGGATTCATGATGGCAGGAGGTGTAGAAAATGAGCACAGCTACAAAGAAAGCTAAAAAAATATCTTTAGCGAATAATACAATAATATTCTCTTTTATATCTATACTTCTTGGTTTATTAGTTGGTGCTATAGCATTAATAATAGCAGGATTTAATCCATTAGAAGCATATGGAGTAATGATAGAAGGTATAATAGGAAAGCCAAAATATATAGCATGGACTATAATAAAATCTACTCCTTTAATACTTACAGGTTTATCTATAGCATTTGCATTTAAAACAGGATTATTTAATATAGGAGCAGAAGGTCAGTTTATAATAGGTGCATTAACAGCAACTATAGTAGGTTACGGATTAGACTTACCTATGATAATACATATACCATTAACACTAATAGCAGCAGCAGTTGCTGGAGGTCTATGGGGTGGAATCGCAGGATTTTTAAAGTCTAAGTTTGGAGTTAATGAAGTTATATCAACAATAATGTTAAACTGGATAGCGTTTTATTTAAATAACTTTATGATAATGACTCCTTGGTTAAGAGATGGTAACAGTGAAGCATCTCATGTAATAAATGATAGTGCTAAAATTGGTGTAAGCTGGTTAACAGGTTTAGTTGGACCTGCAACTAAAGTAAACTGGGGAATAATAATAGCTTTAGTATTAGTATTTGTAATAGCATTTATATTATTCAAAACAACTGTAGGATTTGAATTAAGAGCTGTTGGTCACAACAAATTTGGTGCAGAATACGGTGGTATAAATGTTAATAAATCTGTATTACAATCTATGGCAATAGCTGGTTTACTAGCAGCATTAGCAGGTGCAGTTCATGTAATGGGTGTATCTAATAATATAACAGTACTTGCTGCAACTGAGGGTAACGGATTTGATGGTATAGCAGTTGCTCTTATAGCAAATAGTAACCCAATAGGTGTTATATTCTCAGGTTTATTATTCGGAGCTCTTAAGTATGGAGGAACAAAAATGCAAACTATACAAGCTCCTTCAGAAGTAATAAACATAGTTATAGGTTCAATAGTTTACTTTATAGCTTTAAGTAGTGTAATAAGAGTATTCTTTATGAAAATGATAGATAAGAAAAAGAAAGGTGGTAATGAATAATGGAAGATTTAGCTTTAATTGCAAGTACTACCTTAATGTATTCTACGCCACTTATATATACAGCATTAGGTGGAGTATTATCAGAGAATTCAGGTATAGTTAACATAGGATTAGAAGGTATGATGACAATAGGTGCTTTCGTAGGTGCCGCTGCAGGTTACTTAATAGGAAATCCTTGGATAGCATTTATACTAGGTGGTTTAGGTGGTGGACTATTTGCACTTATACATGCAATAGCAACTGTAAGCTTTAATGCAGACCACACTATATCAGGGGTAGCAATAAACTTACTTGCACCAGGTGTAGCACTATTCATGTCAAAGATAATATTTGATGGAGCAACGATGACTCCAACTATAAGCATGGAAAATAAAATGCCAAGACCTTTAAATGGATTATTACCAGAAGGTAGTATATTAGATACAATATTCAATACATATGCAACAGTATTTGTAGCATTTATATTAGTTGCATTAGTATGGTATGTTTTATATAAGACTAAGTTAGGTCTAAGAATAAGAGCTGTAGGAGAACATCCAGGAGCAGCGGATACTTTAGGTATAAATGTAAATAGAGTTAGATATTTAGCGGTTATAGCATCTGGAATACTTGCTGGTTTTGGTGGAGCATCTATGAGTTTAGCTATAGTTTCTTCATTCAGACCAACATTAGTATCAGGTCAAGGGTATATAGCTATGGCAGCTGTAATATTTGGTAAGTGGAAGCCGCAAGGGGCTATGGCAGCTTGTTTATTATTTGGATTCTCAACTGCATTATCGGTGTTCTTTGGAAATCCACAATTACCATTTAGTATAAATGAAAACTTATTATCTATGATACCATATGTAATAACATTAATAGTGTTAGTACTATTTGTTAAGAGTTCAAAAGCTCCAGCAGCTTTAGGTAATCCTTACAAAAAAGGTGAAAGATAAATAAAAAAATGATAGCTTAGGCTATCATTTTTTTTATATTTATTATAAAGTTTAGTAGAAATTAAAAATATAGTTATACTTATAAATAAACAGAAAAGGTGGAAAAATGATATATACAAAAGAGCCATTTATAGTTAATGAGGAATTATGTCTAGCTTTGATAGATAAGCGTGTTACTTGCGATATGGAATTAGAATTAAAAAGAAGAAATATAGAAATAATAAAAACAGTAGAATGTAAAGAATTGTATAATGCTATAAAATATCATCCAGATATATGTGTATGTAATTTAGGAAATGGAAATATAGTTGTAGCTCCTAATGTATATGATTATTACAATGAAGTTTTAAAAGATAAAGGTTTTAATGTAATAAAAGGAGATAAATATATTGAAAAAAAATATCCATATAATATCCATTATAATATATGTATCTTTGGTAAATATGCATTGCACAACTTTAAATATACAGAATCAAATATTTTAAAATACATAGAAGATAACAATTTCATTAAAATAAACTTAAAACAAGGATACTCAAAGTGCTCTATATGTATAGTTGATGAAAATTCAATCATAACTTCAGACAAAGGTATATATAATACTGTAAAAGAATATAATATTGATTGTTTATTAATAGATGAAGGTCATATAGATTTATTTGATTTAAACTATGGATTTATAGGTGGATGTAGTGGATTAATATCTAAAAATAAGATAGCTTTTCTAGGAGATATTACAAAACACCCTGACTATATTAAAATAAAAGAATTTTTAACTAATAAAAATAAGGAGATTGTTTGTTTAAGTAAGGAAAACTTATTAGATTTAGGATCAATAATTCCGCTTATGACTAGAAAGGAGAAATGACTTTGAAAACTAATGACATTTACTTAGACTTACTACCTAAATATGAATTTGTTGCAAATCAATTTATACAATCAACCTTATTCAAAAACAAAATCAGATATGATAAGGACTGTATAGAAATAAAGGTAAGTTTAGATGAAAATAGAGAAAGCTCTAAACTAGAGATAGCAGAGGAAATAACAAATATACTTTTAAAAATAATAAAAGAAGATATAATAAAAGAATATGTTTATGAAACTTATAATGGACTTTATGCAGAGGAAGAGGAAGAAAAAATTTATAGTCAAGCATTATGTTTATTTACTAAGAAAGAAAGACTTATAAAAGAGGGGATATATAATAGAATTATTCAATGTTTAATAAATGATGACCATATAGATATAGATGGTTTTTTAAAATTTAGAATGAAGGAATTAGTAAAACACATATCTAATTTGGTAGATATAGCATTAGAAGAATATATTACACAAAAAGACCATGATGAATTTATAAGTGTACTAAAATATTTTATAGAGATTCAAGAAAATAGAATAGATACATTGAAAATTTACATAAAAAAAGATAATACATTTGTATTATGTGATAAAAATGATAATCCTATAGAAAATGAAAATGATGAAGAATTAATAAATATGTTTATTAAGGAAAACTTAAATTATGAAGACTTTTTAATTAGTACATTATTAAGTTTATGTCCTAAAGAAATATTAATTTACAATATAGATAATGGAAATATTTCTAAAGAAATAGTAGAAACTATAAAATTAATATTTGAAGGACGAGTGAAAGAAGTTATAGAATCCTAAAATTTAACTAATAATGTATAGATTGAAAAAATTATAATCTATGTATAAAATATATATTGTTTTATAAAACCTAGATATTAAGAGGAGAATTTATAATGAACAATAAAATAGCAAACATTATAGACCATACAATATTAAAGGCTACAACAACTAAGGAAGATGTAGTTAAAATATGTAATGAAGCAAAAGAATATGGATTTTTCTCAGTTTGTATAAATCCAGCAAACATAGAGTTAGCAAAAGAAGAATTAAAAGGAAGCGATGTTAAGGTATGTACAGTTATAGGCTTCCCTCTAGGAGCAAATACTTCAGCTGTTAAAGCATTTGAAACAAAGGATGCTATAGCTAAAGGTGCAGATGAAGTAGATATGGTTATAAATATAGGTGCATTAAAAGATAAAAACTACGAATTAGTATATGAAGATATAAAAGCAGTAGTAGATGCAGCTAATAAAGAAGCTTTAGTAAAGGTTATAATAGAAACTTGTTACTTAACTGATGAAGAAAAGAAAATAGCTTGTGAACTTGCAGTTAAGGCAGGAACTGATTATGTAAAAACTTCTACAGGATTTGGAACAGGTGGTTCAACTCCTCAAGATATAAAGCTTATGAGAGAAACTGTAGGAGAAACTATAGGTGTAAAAGCATCTGGTGGAGTTAGATGTGAAGACGATGCTGTTAAAGTAATAGAAGCTGGAGCATCTAGAATAGGTGCAAGTGCATCAGTTGCTATAGCAAAGGGAGAAATATCTAATAGTGATTATTAATACCTTATAAAAATTTAATGATTAAGTTATAATTTTGTGGGTATTTAATAGGTGTATTAAAGGCAAAACTAATTAAATTAAAATAAATTAACTGTTAAATTAACTTTAAATGTTAATTATTTACATAATAAAGAAGGAATCTACAATAATTTGTAGAATATCTTCTTTATTATGCAATTAATGTATAATAATTATTGTATATGAATTGTATCGAATAGTATATTGTATTCATTATACAGATTAAGACTAATATTTAAGGTAAATAGGAGTAATATTAAGGAGG